>JAHQWX010000081.1 GCA_029856375.1 Promethearchaeia archaeon
TATATCATTAAGAATAGCCCTTCTAATATCTCCATCAGTTGCAATTCCTTGCAGCCTATTGTTTTTATCAACAATAAACGCTGTTTTTAATGCATTTTCGTTGATTATAGAAATAATATCTATTATTGTTGCGTTATCATTACCTAATAATTTTTCAATCGTTGTTCTCAATTTTTTATCCTCATTATCACGAATAATATAACGATTAAAATTGTGATCGATAATTATAAATTCTTTCTATAGCATCACATATCTTATCTACGAGCGATATCTCCATGTGAGAATAAATTGGTAAACATAATGTATTATTAGCAAGTTCAATTGTATTCTCCAGTTTTAAATCTTGTCCTGCTAAATACGGTTTAAAGGCAGATTGTTGATGTATTGCAGGGAAAAAATATTTTTTTGTCATTACATTTTCTGCTTCAAGAGCATCATAAAGTTTATCTCGAGACAGTTCAAATTCTTTTGGATTAATCTGTATTGCAAAATCTTTATAAGAACTTCTTGAATCTTGTTCAATTTCTTGAAAAGTGATACCGGGTAGTTTCGAAAGCCGTTTCTTATAATGGGCAACCAATTTTTGTCTGTTGAGCACATTTTCTTCAAGCATACTAAGGCTTCTTAAGGCGAGAATTGCGTTAAATTCTGCCATCCTCCCACTTAATCCGATAAAAGAAGTATTATAATCTCCGGGATTTGCATAATTCCGACCGATCCTAATGTTTTCCGCGATTTTATCGTCATTTGTTGCTACAAATCCACCTTCTCCAGCTGTTAATACCTTCGTAGGACTCATACTAAAAGATTCTCCGTCTCCAAAGTTTCCAATTCGCTTTCCCTTATAAATTGATCCAGCTCCATGGGCAGAATCAAAAAATAGCTTTAGTTTATGATCTTCCGCGATTTCTTCTAATGCAGCAATATCACAAGGATTTCCGAAGATATGAGTTGCTAATATTGCGGATGATTTTGCAGTGATTTTTTCTTTTACTTTTTCGGGATCTATAGTGAATTTGATTGGATCACAGTCTGCATATATTGGTTTTAATCCTAACCAGATTATCGCTAAGGAAGTGGCAGAAAATGAAAAACTTGGAGTAATAACCTCGCCCTCGAGATATAAAGACCTTCCAAGTAACATCAATCCAGTTGTACAATTAGAAATCCCAATAACATTTCTGACTCCAAGATATTCTTCTAGTTTTTTTTCGAGCTGTTGAACGAATTTATGATTAGTTATCATGCGAGATGCAAATATTTCTAATATATCTTCTTCTAAGTCGCTTAATGAAGGCAATGTTGGCTGAATTATTGGTACTAGATCAGAAAAAATTGGGATTCCACCTAATACTGCAGGCTTATCTGAAGTCATTTTACTTGCTTATTTATTATTTAGATAAATAATAAAATAACTCTCTGTATATTAATTTTAATTTTAGAAAATTGCTTTAGTTATAAAGAAGCTTTTCTATTTATAGGATGGTTCAAATCCCGATTTTTCTATTATTTTTAGAAATATTCCTTCAAATGCTAATACTCCCATAAAATACAAACTAGCCCACCCAAAAACAGCAACACCAAACAATCTAACCATATATAGTTGATTAAAAAGAAGAAAAAAAGATGATAGAAATATGAGAAAAAAAATAATTTCAAAATGTAATATATCTACCTTTTTGCGAATCATTTGAACAATTATAATAAAGATAAATAAAAATCCAATAATCATAATCGGAAGAATTAAGTATAGAAAGTCATTTACAATATTCCACGCGTTATCGAGTGTGGGAGGGAGATAGGAAGGATTATCAAGTTGATATATTAAATTTCTGTTATATTCTGAAAACCAAATAAAGATTAATATGCCGTCTTTTGTGAAGAATTGAAAATATATAATTGGGACTATTCCGACTAAAAAACATAATATAATCCCTCGGTAGATTCTATGTCTAAATTTCTCCTTGTTTTCAGTATTTTGCTCGTCATTTTTATATGAACTTAAATTTTGGTTGCTTTTTTCTATGTACTTAAGATCCTTTATGTAAAAATAACTTTTTCTAGATCTAATGCTTTGTTTATCGGTATAAATGAAAATATAGTGTATGGCAAGTGGAATAATAAAAATAATTAATGTTTCTCTAGTTAAACAAGAAAGTACTCCCATTACAATGAAGAATAATAAATGTTTCTTATCTGGTTTTGATATGAAAGAAATATAAGAACTGATAAGGACGCATATAATGAACCATTCAAAGGAACTGATGAGTGGATTATCGTAAAATACCATTTTAATGTGTAAAATGCTTAATGCTAGAATAAAGAACTCTGAAGTTTTCCTTCCCATTATTTTTTTAATACTATGATATAACAATATTGTCCCGAACCATTGCATTAAAAATAAAGTTAGGGAGAGATCAGGAAAAACTCCTAAACCGTTTTGATCTATAGGAGCAAAAAACCTAGAGGATCCATGATAAATCCAATCACCGCAGGATCCAGGTGAGGTTTCTACATATTGAATATTATTTATTAAAACATATGGGATACAAAACAATACAAATAAAGGTCTCATTGTTGGAGTAAAAAAGAAATAGGGATCATCTTTGAATTCGCCATTAATTAATGCTACTGCATTTCCAATGTAGGCGTGATCGTCGACATTTTTATGTAAAAAGAAAAAAGGAAGTATAACGGATGAGATCGCTAATAGAAGAAGGGGAATGGTAATATCAATTAGAATATTTCTTATTTTTTTAAAAGAATTATAACGATCGAACCAGTAGTGTCTAAATAGTTGTAGAAACAATTGACAGAGAATAAGTAAAGTAAAAAATAATAATAGAAGCGTATAAACAACTGAATTTAAAGTAGAAATTAATGGTAGATATAAATCAATTAAATTTTTCCGAATGAAATTTCTTTGCACATAATTGTTATAAAAAGCAAAATATTCGATAAGTAAGCAAATAATGGGAATAAAATAAAGAAAAATCAATAAAAAGTCAATTACTTTTAATTGGTGCCAAGATCTATGAATTTTCAATTACATTACCTTTTTAACTTTGTTTGGAAGGAAAATTCAATCAAATTAATTCCGAATATAGATTGTTTATTGATTCTGCTACAACTTTCCAAGTATAAGCGCTTGAAATGCGTTTATAGCCGTTATCTCCCAATGTTCTTTCTAACTTATTATCTGTTAGAATTCGCAATACTTTTTTTTTTAGATCATTTTGATCAGCAGGTTTTGTTAACAAGCCAGAATAATTGTTTTTAACTAGTTCTGGAACTGGTCCAATTTTAGGTGCTACAACTGGACAATGAGCAGCTCCAGCTTCTAATAGCGGGATCCCAAAACTCTCACTTCTATTAGTGGGGAATACAAATACATTTGCTGATAAGTATCCACCAATGATATCTTCCCAAGTTGGATTCGTAATGAAGTGCACATAATTGCTTAAATTTTGTGAAGAGACTAATTTTCTTAATTCCATTTCGTAATCAAGATCAAAACTTTCGCCTATTAATAATAATTTTACATCTGAAACTTCTTCAATGATAGATGGCATCATCTTAATTAAATCATGTAAATTTCTATAGTTTCTTAAAATCCTACCCACATAGAGTATTAACTTTCCTTGAAATTGAAACCTATTAAGAAATTTTTCTTTCAATGTGTGATCTGAAAACTTCTCGACATCTACACCATGTGGGATTACTTCGATTTTATCTTCATTAATTCCAATTCTTTTTGTCCAATAAGCCTCATATTTGGAATGTACAATTATTTTGTCTGCTGCAGAAATACATAAAGATTTCACAAATTTGTCGTGTATTTTGATTAATTTGGAGCTCGAAGTTCCTTTTAAAATTGCTAGTTCTGTGAGATCTCTCATATTTCCATGAGCAGTAATAATAAAGGGTTTTCTTTTGATTTTTGAAAGAAAACTTGCAATATCTGTTTGAAATGTTCGGAAAGTATGTGCATGAATTAAATCAGAATTGGATTTCAAGATGTTCGGAATCATGGATGGCGTAATCCAATAATGCGAGTTTTTTATTTTAAATCGAATCGGAAAGCGATGAATTTTAATTCCTTGAACAATCTCATAACGAGGGAGAGTATTTGATATTAAATTATGTTTAATTATATTTGTGGTGAATACATTAACATCATATCCTAGTTGCGCTTGAATTTTTGAAATGTTGTAAGAGTGAATAACTGGTCCTCCGTAACCAAATGCTGGATAGAAAAAAGGTACAATACGTAAAATCTTCAATTTAGTCATTATTTGAGAATTAAGATATATATTTATTCAATGTAGCATAAACTATTAAAAATTTCAATTAATTTAAAAAGATATAATGAAACAAAGTAATATCTTTCCATTTGTCCAAGGTATTATTTGTTTAATATATGCATTTTTTGTCTTATTGAATATTTTCGTTTTTCCAATAAATCTAATTTTAGGAATCATTTGCATCTTTTTTTTACCCGGATATAATCTTTTAACTTTAATTAAACCAGAAGCTAAAAAAGTAGAAAAATTGGGATTAAGTGTGTTTTTTAGCCTCGCTATTGAAAACATTTTAATGTTTTTTCTCTTCGTAATCTCTTATCATTTTGTAAATATATCTGGATGGGTTGGTTATTTTTTCTGGGAAGAGATGTTAATAGCTATAATTCAATGGATAAACATTGGATTGCTTTTCATCAATTCTTATATAAATAAGGATAAATATGGAGAACAAGACCATCACGGCTACGAGGATATGATTAGAAAGTATTTTAATAGAGAAACTCTCTTAATTCTCGTAAGCTTTATCGTATCTTTAATATTCTTATGCATATCAACATATTTAAGCGTGGATGTTACTGATGATGTAACTCAAATTAGAAGAGAATATCGGGCGAATTTCATATTTTTTGAAAGAGTGCCAATCTTCTTTTATGTATTCTTAACAACTTCGATTATATGTTTAGCTTTAATAATTTTTAGAATTAAAAATAAATATCTGATCTTAATTTGTATTTCCATATTTCTCTACTGCGTATGGATTCTTCCTGCACTTCAAATTAAAAATTATTTCTTATGGGATACAGCAGAATTAGATACGATATACTATCATTATTATCGTTATGGGATTCATCCAATTCGGAGTTATTGTTTTTATATTACGGAATATTCTTCATTGAGATATTCTACCAGACTCTTCACAATGATATTATTTGTACACGGTACTGGACTCGAATCTAATTTGATATTAACCTTTATTTATCCGATAATTCTCGTATTTATTCCTTTTTATTTTTATTCTGTTTTTAAGAAGTTTTCTGAGAATAAAGAAAGGAATCACACACTTCTGAGTGTATTGGTGGTTATAGCCATTATATCTCCTTTAGTGATAAAAAATGCTCATTCTGCAACGGCGGTTGTGATAGGCTTATTTTTATTCTATATTTTAGTCGTAGAATATTTTGAATTAATTTATAAGAGGAATATGAATCTGAAGCACATGGTTCTAATAATTTTATTATATTTTTTTTTAACGCTAACTCATTTTGAAGAATGTGTATATTTCTTGTTGATTATTGCGTTTTTCACAATTTATTACCTTTTTTTCCAAATCAAGGATTCTAAAGGTGATCAAAATGTCCTAAAATCGTCAAAAATTTTTCTTGCTAAAAATATATTTCTTATTGGTTTATTAATGGTAATTTTTTTATTTGTTCAGGAATTTTTTGGGTATTTAGCTTTTTACATAAGCGTTTTTGAAAACGCTCCCTATGTATCATTTATTTCTGAGATATATGTCGATTCAAAAACTGAACTCTTAGGATTTATGAGAGGGAACTTTAGATTTAGTCCTCTGTTACTAGTAGCTGCAATTCTGGGAATAGGGATATATTCATTAATTCTATATCTCGCCTTTTTTAGATATTTTAATATCTTAGAAAATTTATATGAAAAGGCAATACTCGTTGTTAAAAAAGTTCACGGCTTTCTAAAAACAGTAATATCAAAGCGAATTGTACAAATTCTCATCCCTATTGCGATTTATTGCTTATTTCTGATTTTTCACTTTTTTTATTATGAATTCTTGGAAGAAGAAGGCATTTTTATGATATTGGAATTGGTGCTTATTTTTTCCTTTATGGTGTTTAATATTTTTATTTTTATTAAGGGAACCATGGATTATAAAATCCGAAATGATAAACAGAATTATTTTCTTATAGCAATTATTTCGTGCGGATTGCTTATGGTATTATTGGGTTTATCAGGGGATATTCCGTATACTTTCAGCATCTTAAATTCAAAATTTATTACTTATTTCATATTTTTTAACTTAATAATCATACAAAATAATTATTTTAGGAGTTTAACGAATAAGAAATCTCAATACCTAGCGATTATGATTATCCTCCTTCTCCTATTTGGCGTTTTGTATAGTTTAAGAAAAATAAGCTATGGATAAAAAACTCATTTCGGTCGAGTTATTTTCTTTTTCAATTTAAATAAGAGGATTGGATTAAGATAACAATAAAGATATATTAAAAGGCTTGTCAAACCTAAAAGAATATATCTTTTTCTAGATAATAGGTTATTTCTTTTATACATTTTAAGAAATTTTGGGGATATATGATAAAAAATAGTTGTTATTAGTTTCATAAGAGTGAAACTGTCTTTATGCTTTAAAAAAATTAAAAAATTTGAGAACGCCATTTTTTTTTGAAAGAAATAGAACTGCCTTATGGTTTCTGGAACCCTATGATATATTTTTGCGTTTGTATTGAATCCTAATTTAAATCCTTTTTTTGTAAAACGGTATGCAAAATCGCCGTCTTCCCCTGTAGGAAATTCGTTATCAAATAATACACCTTCTGAGAATACTTTTTTGCTTATTAAAAGATTACCAGTTCCGAATATCTTTAATTTCGGTTTGTCTTTTAGAAATGAAATTCTTTCTTGTATTGATAAATCAAAATATTTTGTTAAATAGTTTTGGTTTGGGTTTAGAGTATTGATAGAACCTAAAATGCCATCATAATTAGGAGCATTTTTAGTTAATTCAGCTAACCATTTGGAATCTGCAATCTCATCTGCGTCTATAAACGCGATCCACTCTCCCGAAGAGTTTTTCACGCCCTTATTTCTAACTTTACCTAATTTTCCGTCAGAACTTAAGACTTTAATATTTTTAAGCGAATTTTCTTCTTGGAATTCTTTAATTAATTTAACCGTGTTATCAGTAGAGTTATTATCAATAATTATGATTTCATATTGATTGGTAATTTCTTGTTTAACAAGAGATTTTAATAGGTCTAATATGCATTT
>JAHQWX010000082.1 GCA_029856375.1 Promethearchaeia archaeon
ATTTATGCTCAACTTCACGACTCTCTTTTCACTCATGTTATCATACCCCGGTCCCTGCCAACCTTAAATAATAATTCGGATCAAGTCGTTTTATATGATCTAACAGACAAAACCATTGATAGCATGGCATATTTATCGCATTGGAATCCAGGTGCTGGTGTTTCTTTAGAGCGAATTGATTATACGATCTCAAGTACCGATAGCTCAAATTGGGCAGCATCTATCGATACCACAGGATCTACCCCGGGCAGATTCAATAGTGTTTCACCATTAAATTTTGATCTTGCATTGACTGGAATAAATTTCTTTCCTAAGGATTTTGGAGTTAATTTCACATCTCATACTCTTGTATTGAAGCAGTCTGATATAGATAATGGATGCTTCGAATGGATATGCATTGAACCTCTATTTATTATGGAAAAAGAAACAACCTTAAATCTTGAGGAAAATTCATCCATAACATTTCAAGCGGGAGGTGAAATCTCAATATTAATGCTTCCTAACTTCTCGTATAACTACTTATATCTAGAAATCTTAGAATTTTGTTCGGAAAGTATTGTATTAAAAAATATTTTCGAGCTGGACGAAGAAATCCCAGAGATCGATTGTTATAATTATTCTTATTTCGTGAAAGAAGGTGATTACATCAATTTTGATGTGGTTTTAAAACCAGGAAATCATACGATGAAAGTCTCGGGAAATGGCTCAATCGAATATAAAATTGTTACCAATTTCGACTGGGACGGCGATAAAATTAATGATGTAGAAGAAATCCAAAAAGAATCGTTTTACGATTTAAACCCATTGGTTCCAAATATATGGGGATATTTTGAAAAATCGTATTCTTTTATTGGAAACTTTTCGAACGATTACGAAGAGGGTTATTTTACTTTTTATATTCCAGAAGGGTATTCTGGAAATAAATATTTATTCATTGATGTCTATAAAGGTAATTTTTATAACTTTAGTATTGATGCGGACGAATTAACGCTGAAGGATATAGAAATATCTGTGGATTTTCCATTTACATCGATGATTTCTCAACCTTATGGTCTCTTAGAATCGAATTGGCACAATATAAAGTATAAGTATAACGCTAGTTTAGCTGCGATTATTAATTTTCGATTAGGATCTGACAGTATTATTATAATACATAAATCAGAATATTTAGATACGGATGGTGACGGACTTAAAGATATAGAAGAAAGAAATAGCGGACTTAATTCTTACGACACAGATACAGATAACGACCAAATTCCGGATAATTACGATGCTTCGCCCATTGCTTCGCTTTCACTTGATAAAAATAAAATGTACCAAGTTGTAATACCTCACGATGATATGAAAAATACAATGATTGATATGGTCGTAAAAAAACCAAACTTGGATTATTCTACTTACGACACCCCTCGAATTTGGAAAGAGGATTACGAAAAAGGTGGAGGTTTAGAAGTTAATATCCTGCCTGTTTTAAGGTTATTTGGAAACTCATCAGACGGTGAATCGATAACAAGAGATGAATTAGTCGAATTCTGGCAAGATTATGAGTATTATGATTACGCAGAATTCTCTTCGTGGCCATCTGGATGGTCTAGAACCGATTCGAGCCAGGTTGTTGAGAACCAAGATAATATCGAAGGATACAACGATGTAGTAAAGCTGGATCCTACTACATCTTACTGTAAAATGAATGTTCATTATAACGATGGTGATTTGCAAGTATGGGACCTAAAATTTGACGCTTATAACCAATTTCGATTGAAAGTGCAATCTAAAACCGATGGTGCGTTAACGAAAGAAGAGGCGACCTTTGGAAGCAATGACAACGACTGGCATTCGTATTGGTTCCGTTTTAACGACTCAGCTCAGATGTATTCGTACTATATCGACGGGGCGAAAAACAACGATTATAGCTATGATAATACGGGGAATGGATTAATGAACATATTTTTTTATAGATATGTGAACGGACAAGAAGGTTTTTCCGGAGACTATAGCTATATAAACGAAATATCAATTACTGATCTCGATCCAGATTCTCACATCGAATCGTATTCACTCGTTGAGGGTTACGATTGCGATACTGTTGGGGACGCTTTACCCAATCAAGACGATTCAAGCGCTGAGTTTACCTTTATTTATCCAAAACCAAGCGAAGAAACATTAGAATATAACATTATTTTTCCAATTAACCATTCAGCAAAATTTGATAACGCTATAGATTTAAGGTTCGACTTCATTTGGCTTGTAACCACTTCTAACGCAACTGGAGGTATGGAAGTGCTTCATTATTACGATATTGAAGAGGATATAATAGTACAATCGCTAGTTAAAAGGGAAATTGGAAATGTTAATTATATTTTGGGTACTCCAGATTCGATGATCGAAAATCAAATACTTTGGGCACTCACTCAGAATCCTGAGTTGGGTCAGCCAAGCGATTATAATGTTGCAGAAGACATTATTGGAATGGGGACTGTTGATTTTCTCTCTTTAAATGAGCAATTAATAATTGATTTGCATTACGAGTATGTTGATTTCTCTTCATGGCCTTCCGGTTGGGTCGCGCACGATGAGAACGAAGTTTTTATTCAATATGAGAACTTAAAATTCACTACGGGAGAAGGTTATTGTTACAGTGTGCGTACTTTTGACGATTCTGATTTACTTTGCTTCGAAATGCAGTTTAACGCGTGGCATAAGTTCGAATTGCGAGTTACAAACGACGACGACCCAAATAAATGGAAGGTGTACGCAACTTTTGGTGACGACAACGACGACGAGTGGCACGAGTGGAGGTTCGTGTTCAACGATACTAGCGACAAATATACATATTATAAAGATGGTGTTAAGCAAAACACCGTAGATTACAACGATCCAGGCACGGGCGTGCAATCGATTAAATTCTACAAATATGCAACGAGTTATCCCGGATGGGAAAGCGAGACAATGTACATTGACGAGTTTTTCATAATGGACCTCGCTCCAGATCCTCAGAACGAGGTTTTTTATGTTGCCGGGAATCAGACCAATTACGACGTCCTCAATAAAATCAATATAAATTTGAATATTCCCAGTCCTAGTTTTGAGCTGAACCATTCAGGAGAGTACGAGGCTTTGTATACATTTTACGGAATTAGAGATGTATATGATGGGCAATATTCAATTGTCGACGAGGAACTCAGAAGTGACAATAAAATTTGTTATATTATTAGCTGGAACAATTTTTCGATAAACAACGCAAATAATTACGAAAGAAGAGCGAGTTTTCAAGGATATCCTATTTTTATGGAAGTTCTGAATTTTACTGAAGCAAATATTTTGAAAGTATCAGAAATTTTGGGAAACGAGATACCTTTAAATCAGATTCCCCACTCCTTAAGCGACACAATACACGATAAAATAATTTTTCTTAACCACACATATGTTGAGAGAGACGATTCGACGGAAGGCGTTCCTATATTAAATTTCGACTATGAGAACGATGTATACGAAAGGAGTTATGATTTAAGAGCTCGAGATGTTGTTAGGGCAGATATCTTCTTTGCTAGTTATTCGGGCGTCTCACGACGAGTCGTTGTGTTCTTTGATCTACTTAAGGTCTTTGGGAGCGAACTTGGGAATGTTGGAATAGACATAAATCAGAACATTGGAAGATTGTTAGATTATTTCGCGTACGCAAACGAGTTAGTTGAAGCTTTACGCAAATTTGTCAACGGTCGATATGGTTCTGCAGCAAAATATCAAAATGTTCCAGGAAAAAGTACAACTTTCTATAGTAACCTTTACGACGATATAACCGCAAGTGGCGCGATAAATTATAATTTTTTGGACGATCTCGATGAATTAATGGATATCAATATGTTTTGGTTAGGAAAAATCGATCCTATTTTCGCAAGTTTAGAAGTTTCAAACCAATTTGATCAATCAATTTTAAAGATTGAGAATGCACGAGAAAAATTTGTTGCATATCGCAACAAACATCCAAAACTAGCAAAATATAGGAAAATAATTGGCGGCGCGATGGTTGTATTTGGCTTGTTAGGCATGCTCTCTACATCGTACGAAATGCGGAACTTCATTTCTGATACTACTGAAGGAAAATTTGATGAAAGAATTGGAGAATGGATTTTAAGACTTGCATACATAGTTTCTAGCGCGACCTTATGTAGTCTCGTGTTATTCCTAGGTATTGATATCTTTACTGGTGTTGGTTCAAATTATCTGAAGTGCGTTTCTAGCTCGGTTTCTACTTCTTCGAAGTACATTAAATTCGTGAAGAATTTAGGCTACATTACTGCAATATTAGATGTATTATCACAAGTTGTTGGAGCAATTTATACTTATGGCCTTTCCCCAGAGTTCTTGATTGAATTGGGAAAAATTTCATTATTAGCTACTATAGAATATTTAATTCCTTTCGTAATTGGGGCGATAAATCCAATAGCGGGTATTATTGCTGCAGTCGTTTGCAGCGTAATTGCGAATTGGATAAGTAATGTAAATCAAGAAGTAGAGGAGATTCTTCCAAGTATGGAAATTATTGAAGAAGAGGAAGATGTTAAGAAGACTTTCTACTCTTTTCCCGAAGAGAGTATTAAAAAGTATGGGAGTCTCGAAGTTGGTGATGAGATTCAGTATACGATGTTTATTAAAAATACGGGGAACGCTACATGCTACTTTCAAGCGCAGTTTGACGCGAATGACATTGGATACACTGAACATAAAGGAAACTGGGTTAACGGTCAAGGATATGAAGAGAGTACAAATGATACGCTTGTGTTTAAGCAAACTTTAATCAGCCCTGCACCGCGGCTGATTACAAAGACCAACATTTCGATCGATTATGGTGATGGCTCAGGGCAACGACAAGAACTTTACAGAACGGACGACCCAGACGAAATTTGGTTAAGCATCCCGATACTTGACAGCGAAATTAACGATTTTTACGACGATACATCTCCATTAAGCCTTCCGAGCAGCTTAGACGAGTTGAAAGCGGAATACGAAAAGGCGGTCGAGGAATATAGACATAAAGACGCGACAGACGCGCTTAATAAACTTAAACAGAGGGTTACCTATGATTTTCTTGGGGATGATCCCGAAAGCGTACCAGATAATTGGATTGATGATTCCTATGGTGATAGTTATGCAGAAATTGTACCAGATATTGATGGACACAAAAATGTGCTGGAAATACACGGTGATGATGCAGATATATATAACGAATTTTCTAATAGAACTGAGGGTACGATTGAATTTTGGCTATACACATCGTCAGACGAGAGTTGTTTCTATGTGTGGTTAAACAGACCAGCGAGTGAGTCGATTCATATCGAATTTGATGCGAGTGATAATATAATTTATTATAATAGCGACCGCAACAAAATAATAAAAGAGAACTGTTTTTATCCCAATACTTGGTATCATATTAGAATAGATTTTGAATTCGACGGTGGTTCTTATTGTGGGCTCGAACCTGACACTTTCAGTTTATGGGTAAATGGGATAAGAATCGGTAAAGGATTGTCCGCAAAGGAAGCAAGCAATGGAGCTACTAGTATTACTTTTTATAATAATATGTACGAATGCACTAATTATGTTGATTGTGTAGATTATTCTTGGTCAAGCAACTATTATACTGAGCGGAGCTGGAACTGGGATTACACACTAGAGGATATTACCGAATTCGAATCTCTCTACGACGATTATCCTCTCAACACCAATGTCGCGACAAACCTCAGCCAAGATATTCGAGCAATCAATTACACCACTCTCTGGTCGTGGTTTAACTTTAGTCTCGACTTGGATGGAACGGAAAACCCGCAAGTTGATTTTAAGATTTCTCCTGTGAGCAATTTTTACAACGCTACTTTCGATTTTGAAAGCGATTCAAAGGGTTCCCCACCAAGCGGTTGGACCGATTCTTCTGAATCTGGCTGCTCGGCAAAAATTATCGGCGACTTCGAAGGTCATGGAAACGTCTTGGAGTTCAACGACACATCGGGTGCGAATAAAGCACAAATTAGCACTACTTTCTCGAACCAAGGGAGCGGCACGATAGAGTTTTACGCGCGAATAACGAATAAATCCAAGGGTTTCGAGTTTTTCTTGGACGATAGCGATTCTGGGAGCTCCGGCGCGTATTTGTATTATACTTCGGGCGGTTATTTTATGTACCACGACGGCGATTGGCGCACGATAAACGCTTCAATAAACTCAAACATTCCGTTAAATGTTACTGCGAACGAGTGGCATCACCACTTAATCACTTTCGACTGCAACGGTGGTTCAAACAGCAAATTCAATTGGTACATAGACGGCACGCAAGTGGTCAGCGAAGGAAAATTCAGGTACGATAAATCTCACATTGACAAGTTTACCGTTCAGACCGCTCCAACCAGCAGCGATTTCTGCGCGTACATAGACGCGGTCGATTTCAGCTGGAATTCGTGGCGCGAAGCGTGGATAGACGCTCCGTTTTTCTCGCAAAACCTCAACGCAGAGATAAGCTTCAACCTTAGTATTCCCGAAAAGAATCCTTTAGGAGGAATATATTATTTCTGGATGGATGTGTTCAAGCACGGATCAGGGGAGTTGTTGTACTCGGAGTTAGTTCCGTTCAGGCTTCCGTTCGTCAACAACCTTTCCTACGAGCAATCGAACGCGATATTCCACGAGAGCTTTGACTCCAATTACTGGGATTTAACTGAAACGAATGAAAGGGAAATAAAGATTAATACAACATTTAGTAAAGACGCGCATATTATTGATTCTCCGTACGACGATAATAATTACGGTATGGGTTCAACTATTTATGTCGTTGAAGACGATAAAGTCGGACTTATTAAATTGGATTTACCTAATTATTTACTAAGCAATATCACCAAAAACCCAGAAATGGATATTTGGATTAGTAATCACAATCCCAATAATACTTCTATGTTGGTATACGAATCGGGAGATTTCGGAGAATTCGATGTCACATGGAACACCCAACCGACAAAAGGGGAGTTATTAAGTATAGATTATGTCGTTAATTCCGATGAGAAGAGATCAATCGTAGATTTAGGCGAATTACGCAGCGTATATAGGTTAGAAACAGATACTGAGGGTGGTTCAGTCTATTTCGGAGGTAAAGATATTGGTTCCGGTAATCATGCAGTAGTACGCCTGTCGATTGCAAAAAATTATCACGGCAACGGCCTTATCTACATGCAGACTAACGAGACCGAAATTGTGAGTCTTATAAGCCCCCAGTACAGTTCGAACTCGACCTTAAAAGTTGGC
>JAHQWX010000083.1 GCA_029856375.1 Promethearchaeia archaeon
AATCGTATGAAACCAAAGAATTTTCAATTTGTTCCTATAAGCGAATATTTGATTTAGAGAAATGCGAGGATTCGTTCCAAAAACTATATTCTGTTAACGGAATCAACAATATTCAAGATTTGACAAATAAATTAAAAGAAATATTTTATGGGAAAGATCTCCTTAATCAAGCCATGTTAAAAATTAACATTTTTAAGTAGAATCGTTTTAAAACTCAGGTTTGAAGATTTTTCTAAATTCATTTCTTTTTCTTTCTCTGAACTTCTTTTCCAAGAAATTTAATACAACATTTAGTGGAGCTCCGCTCAAAATCATGGAAATTGATTTCCGGGCAATTTTTATCTCTTCAAAAGCTCCGATAAGACTAACCGTCTTTCCATAAACTGACATCAATGCTCCAGAGAAACTCTCAATTTTATTCCTCATTTCTCCATTTCTCCCAATTATTCTACCTTTCATGCGTTTTAGTTTTTTCTGGGACTTACCAAGAAGTTCGTCTAATTTAATAATATCTAAATTCACATCTGGCTCAATCAATTTAAATGCTTTTTTTGGATTGAATCCGCGTCCTATGGCGTTTACTATTTTCTCCGCAAGAAAAATATTAAGCGGATTATAATTTTCATCCTTGAAATCTATCTTTTGAACGATTTCAACATTGCCTGATTTGCTATTAATTGTTAATTCTGTATTTGTTAATTTTTCAATCTCTTTTTTTATCTCTCCGTTCTGTCCGATGAGAATTGGAACTCGCGCTTCTGGAATTTTCATTTTAATCAAGCAATTAATTTTCAGTAATATGATTTAATTCTCAATAATTTCATAAAAAGCATTTTCTATTTTTGGAGTTTTAATTCCATATTTTTCAAAATAATTAAAGACATTCTTTAGATCTCTTATTAAAAATTGATCAGATTTAGGATGGTCAACAGAAACACCTTGAGAGATATCAATAACAACTGGCCTTTGCGCTATTAAGAGTATATTAAATTCGCTTAAATCTCCATGAACTAATCCCGCTTTATATAGTCTCTTGATAAAATCGTACACTACATTAAATAGTGTTTCAGGGTCCTCGAGATGCTTAAGGCTTTTTAAAAGAGGCGCGGGGGTTGCCCCTTCCCCAATATATTCCATTATTAAAACATTTTTATTGACATAAATTGGTCGAGGTACTGATAATCCCGCTCTATAAGCTAACTTAAGATTCTTATATTCTTTTTTTGCCCATAAAAAGATAATTTGAGCCGGATTTCTTCCAATTTTTTTAAAACGCGGATCTCCTATAATGTAATTTCTCATCCAGCGAGAAGTATTGCTGTCAATTTTATAAATTTTTATCGCGATTTCATTTTCGTCTTTATCGTAAGCCAAATAAACATTTGCTTCTTTTCCTGCATTAATTATGCCAATAAATTCTCCAATAATTTGTTTATCTAATAGCTTCCTCAATAAAAAAATGGTTCTTTCATCGAAAACACTATCTACTGCTAAGTGGATTGAAGTTTGATCTTTTTTTTTTATCCTTCTTTTATCAATTTTATTTTTCTCTAAGTTTCTCGTATCTTCTGCACTATATTTATCAGCAATATCCTCATCAATCTCTGAATCTTCAAAACTTTCAAAATCTTCTTCTCTATTTTCTTCGTCCATATTGAAAAAAACCTATTTTTTATCAAGAATTTTAACTTTCTTCTTATAAAAAAATGGATAACTCTTAACTATTTTATTTCCATTCGTATCTATTAAATATATTTTATTTTTACCAATGTTAAAAACCTTATATTGTACATTATTTATAATTACAATGTCCTCTCTCGCAATAGGCAAAAATTTTATTAGAGTTTTAAAACGATAAATATTTTTTCCTCGTTGAGTATCTCTTCCTATAAGTTTTTTTGAATGTTTGGTAATGAATTTATATTGAGGTTTCAACATACGAATAATCTTGGAGTTTTGATTGTTTGTACTCAGACTTATGTCAATTCCGTTAACCACTTGTTCAATATTCGAAATATAATCAAGGGGTTCTTTTTCAGAAACTGTATTCATATGCTGCCTAATTTTTTCAAATGCTTCTTCGACTAAATACATTTGTTCGTTAAACCTTACTCGCAATTGAATTATTGATTTGATTGGTTTTTGTTTTAAACTTATACATTTATCACAATGTCCGTACTTTATTTTTACCTTTATTTTTTGCATGTGTGTTAGGTTTGAGTCTTTCTTATGGGTGCCGGAAACATCAAGAAAAATGTCTTCTACATTTTGGGCGTAGGGTGAAATATTATCATAATCAATTTTTATACTAAAATCTAAGTTTTCCTTTCTCGCGAATGGCTCTAAAAATAGTATCTCCACCGCATTTTTTACGATCTCCATAATATTATCCGCAGATATACTTATCCAATTTCTAACTTTTGATTCTTTTGAGAAACTTCCACACTCTAAACATACATTTAGATAGTAGAATTCTTTTAATAAGAATAAGGGATTATCTTTCAAATAACAATTCAAACATTGAAAATTATTGTAAAATTGTTCGCTTGAAGAAATAGGTTTTCCACAAAGGGAACAGAAGCGGTTGGGGGACATTTATAAAACCATCTTTAACGCCATTGGAATGTTATTAACTTTTCTTATACTTGATTTGTGAATAATTCCATATTTTAGTGCTTTTTTTATGATATTTTTTCCAACAATATTGAAATTCGCACAATTAGATAAGATTTCAATAGCATAATCAATGTCTACTAACTTACCTCTATAGAAGTGGTTGGAAATTTTTATTTTTAAGTTTTCTTCGCATAATTCCTTTTCAATAAGATCGTTATCGCATACTGCTATTACTTCAATATCTCCCTGAGTATGTATTTTAAGATAAACCTGCAATGTTAAATACCTTCTTCCTACTCGTCGATTGAATACCTAGCTCCGCATGCGTGGCATATAAGCACTAATTTTTTATCCTCTTTTACGATTTCCGTATCGGGTTTATTGCAGATTTTACATAATACATATTTGTTTACATAATCGTTAATATGCCTATCAAGCACATCATTTTTTGGTTGCCCTTTTAAAAATAATTGTCCTCCTCTCAATTCACCCATTGTTCCCAAATTTTTTAGAAATATTGGTAAAAAGTGCTTTACATCCCGACTAATTTTTTGTATTATTTTTGAAAAATTTAAGATTAAAGAATTTCTACCCTCGTACCTTAATTTTACTCCTGGAATAGTAAACCTCTCACTCTGTTTAGCACCTTCAGGGATTTGGTCTGATGCTCTTTTTAAGTAATCTTTGTATAATTCAAAATCCATTTAACAATAACCTAATCGCAAATTTTTAGTTAATTCTATTTAAAATAATTTTCAGTTAATAATATATTTTTTCTTATTTAGGCTAAATCGTTCAATTCTAAAAAATGTTAATCTCGGGAATTTTTAAATCAGCTGATAAAAATCTTCCTTAGGTTGATAAATTCTGCTCTCCATTTCTAGCTCGGTAAGGTATTTCTTGAGTTTTTCTTCCATAAACTTAAATTCCGTTTTTAGCACTTCATACGGTATGCCTTCACGATCTCCACCTAATTCTCTAATTTTTTCGATTATTTTTTCTTTATCGTCGTCATTAATGAAAAGATCGTCAAACTCAAATTCGTCGGGAAGATTTTCAATACCAAGATCTTCCTCAAATTTTTCAGGAACCTCCACTATATTATCTGACCTTAACTTTTTAATGATTTCTGCATCTCCTAACAGAATTAAGTTAGGATCATCAACAATTTTAATAACTTCAGGAGATATTGATAAATAAGAACGCCATTGCTTAATGAAACCCATGATTTGAACGATTGAACCTTTTTTGATGTCAGAATATTTTTCAAAATCCTCCCAAATTGTTGCGCGTATGATACCGGTTCCATCGTCTAACTCAAATATCAACCTAGATTTCGGCTCTGTGCCGGATTCAGAAATTGCTTCTACATTTTGGCTCGTAATCACTCTTTTATCTATTACAGTAGCGTAAATAACAACTCTTCTTACCTTTCCAAAAATAGTATGAAGTACTTTATCATTAGAAGCATAACTTCCTCCAAGAATATGCTTAATCCAACAGTGAATTGCAGGATATCTAGATCGCATTATATTGTCGCTAGTCATCTTAATCCCAGGAGACATCCCTAAACAAAATTAAGTTGGTAGAGGGGGTTGGATTTGAACCAACGATCTCAGGGTTATGAGCCCTGCAGCATAAACCAGGCTAGCCCACCCCTCTTTTTTTAAATTTTGAAATATTTACTCCGAATTTTAATAGTTAAATCTTATTATTTGTTTTTTCCGATATATTTATTAAACTCTTCTCTTATAAAATTTTTTGTTTTTTTCTTAGTAATGTATTAATTTTGCGCCTAAATTTACAATTTTGCTAAAAGTTATTTTTAAATCGTAGTCAAGACTCGAGGAAAATGACACATTGAATTAAAAAAAATGTAAGGTAATACCCAGAAAAATTATAATTTTTCAGCAAAAACCTTATTATTTAACTCCAATTTTATTTAGTTAACCTTACAATTGTATTTTTGAGAAATTTTTATCGATTATAATAATACTATGTCTTATAATTTCATTGAAAGTTTATTGGGATTCATTTTAAGCCCTTTTACCATAATTTCAGTATCCTTTTGGATACTAATGTATGTGCTTATCAGAATCTCTGGAAAAAAAAAAGTTGCAACAAACATTTTCTTTTTCCCCTTTCTCGCAATGGTGGGAACGAGAAGACTAAATAACTTTCTAAAGAAAGCTTCGAAATGGCACCCAAAATTTTGGCGGGTATTTTGGAGTATTGGATTTTTTGTTTCGTTTTGTTTTATAATAATTGGCTTGTGGTTTATCTTTTATAATTTAATCTCATTACTATTTAGTCCATCTGTTGAAAATGCTATTGTTCCCTTGATTCCGGGAGTTACAATAGGCCTTCCGCAGTTTGCTTATTTGATTCTCCCTATTTTATTTGTAGCAACAGTTCATGAATTTTCTCACGCTATGGCAGCAGGTGCAGATGATATTGATATTGTCTCAACGGGAATTTTTGGGGTAGGATTTGTTTTAGTAATTGGTTTTGGGGCGTTTGTTGAGGTGGACGAACGCTCGTTAAGTGCTAAACCAAGATTAAGGAACACTCGTCTAAGAATCGCAGCAGCTGGAACTTTTTCGAACGCAATTCAAGCGGGAATTGGCATATTACTTTTATTAAGTTTTGTATCGTTGCTTTTTCCCTTTTACGGTCCCAGAGTATTTCAGATTACTGAAGTTTCTCATCCATTGGAGGGAGGTTATAACTATGACAATCTGGATGTAGGAGATGTTGTAACTGCAATTAATGGTACTACAATTGATATTGATAATGGAATTGATTTGGACGAAATATTACTAAATAAGACTTTAATTAAGTGTTCAGTTGGTGACTCTCTTATTTTTTTTACATATAATCCAGTATCTAACAAATTCTCGAATAAAACAATCGTTCTTGGAAAATACAATTTCATTGGAATCACTTATACTAACACCTCAAATGATAAATTAGAGATAAGAAATGTTTATACTGCCCTTCAAGGCGGTAATAATTACGACAAAGGCCTACTAATCGGCGCAATTGTCACGAAAATCAACGACATTGCAGTTGATATGTCGAAAAATATTACAATTGATTATTTGTTAGCCTCTATGGAACTTGGGGATACAATGAAACTCACCCTAGATAATGGTTCCTCGTATTTTTTAGATGTTGATGCAGCCCCTTTAGTACCGGGAGCATTTGTATTCGATAATATCTATTTGGGATTTACATATGAAGACTCGGGTGGTAATAATATTCGTGTTTCGAGAGTGCTGAAGAACTTAACAGAAGATGGAATAAATGAAGGAATTTTAGAAGCTGGAGATCAAATAATAGAAATCGCAGGTGTAAAGTTTCAATCTGAAAGTAAAGATTTCAAAGAGATCGTTGAAACCTTATCCTTAATCCCTGGAGAAAAAATCAAATTTAAGATTAATCGTAATCAAGAAATATTCGAAGTAAATGCAAATAGCTTAAAAATACCAACTAAATATGTGAAAATCGGGATATTGGATACCGATTATTGGATGCCAAAGAATGTTTTCTCTGCGTGGTTATCAGGCCTATTTCCAGCATATCTTTATGAACAATTATTATGGTTTATCGTAATAGCTACGAGTATGACATTGTTTAATATGCTCCCCGTTCCCGTGTTTGATGGAGATAGAATTGTGAAAGAAATAATTAATTCACTAGTTGGTCAGTCTTTTGATTCAAACAAAAAGAAGAAAGAAAAATTATATTACAACAAGGATGAAACCCGATATCCCTTAAGAGAATATCGCGTCAATAATATTAGTGAAGTAAAATTGATAGCTGAAGGTAGCGAAGTTATTATTGGAAAAGATAATTACGATCTTATCGATACTATAGGTGATGGTTTCAACGATGCTTTTGTATTAAAACTCCCAGAAAACTCAAAGATAAATGAAGCTTCGATTCTTGAAGTAAGCTATGATTATCAGTACGACAGTAAATTACCAAAAAAGAAAAAGATACTAAATACTATAAGGATAATTACTACTGTCGTTTTTCTTGCTAATATCATCTTATCAATAATTAATTTTGGCAGCATCCTAAGCTTATTTAACTTATAGGTATCTTCTTAATATGAAATGTAATTATTGTGAAAACCAAAGCATTTTTCATAAGGATTATTCTGGCGAAGAACTTTGTGTTGATTGCTTCAATAAATCGCTAGAACGACAAATTGCAAGGACTATTTCAAAATTTAAAATGCTTAAACCAACAGATAAAGTTATAGTGGGGCTCTCTGGTGGTAAAGACTCCATAGTATTGTTATTTAACTTACTAAAGATTCAAAAGAAAGTTCATAAATCCCCTCCATTAATAGCCTTGACGATCAATGAAGGAATATCAAATTATCGCGAAATTAGTATCAGAAAAGCAGCGAATTTCTGCGAGGAAAATAATGTAGACCATGAAATTATCTCTTTTAAAGAGATCTTGGGAAAAAATCTCGAAGAAATTATGGAAATTTATAAAAAAAAATATATTGAGATATATCCATGCAATATATGTGCAACAATCAGACGTCGACTACTAAACGATGAGGGAAAAAGATTAGGAGGGTCAGTCTTAGCGCTAGGACACAATCTTGACGATGTAACTCAAACATATGTGATGAATCTTTTAA
>JAHQWX010000084.1 GCA_029856375.1 Promethearchaeia archaeon
AAAGGTTTTCAGAAGCAAAAACAATCCTCAAAGGAGTCAGGTGGTAAAGGAGGGGCGCCTATTCGAGGAGGAAAAATGAAAGCGAGCCACATTTTGGTGGATAAGTTAAAACAAGCTCAAGAAATATACGAGGATTTAATAGCGGGAAAGAAATTTGAATCTCTAGCGCGACAATATTCTACCTGTCCGAGTAAAAATAAGGGAGGAAATCTGGGGGAATTCCCTAAGGGAAAGATGGTAAACGAATTTTGGAACGCCTGCGCTAAATTAAAGATTGGCGAAATTTCTCAACCAGTAAAATCGCAATTTGGTTATCACATTATTAAACGCACGGGTTAACTAACACCTAACATAGGGCATCAATCAAGTATTTAAAAGATAGATAGAATTCATTAGAGCGATAACACATATTCCATCATGCTTCTTAAGATAAGACAGACAGAAATGGCTCCCGGATCTGGATGACCTAAAGAACGCTCTCCAAGAGTCTTGGCTTTGCCAATAGTAGCAATCATACCTTTAGTATTTTCTGCCCCAATTCTCGCAGCTTCAGATACAGCTATCAAAGCATCTTTTAACGGAAGAGTAAGTAATTCCTTAGATTTTATTGCAGCTGGCTCAAGAGAGTCAACCATTGTTTTGTTTCCTGGTTCTGCTTTTCCTCTTTGCTTTACAGATTCAAGTCCATCATTAAGCATCGAAGAAAGGATTCTAACACTAAAAGTATCTTCTTCTCTGAGATTTTTAGAAGCACCTCTAAATAATGTTCCAAAGATCGCTCCTGCTGCACCACCAATCGTAGTCAATAAAATAGTACCGATAGAACTTAGAATTTCTCCAATTGAATTAAAATTCTTACTACCAATTTTCTCTCTGACTGCGATAAAACCTCGAGCCATTCCAACCCCATGGTCGCCGTCACCTATTGCTTTATCGGCCTGAGTTAAAAAATCCTTATTTTCTTCGATGTATTTTGAAACAAAAAGGAACATATTCCTAGTCTCGTTGAGGTTTAGGAATTCTCTAACCATAATTATCACAGCTTTGTAAAACCTAAGGACTCTGCAGGCATATCGTAATATTTTTTTAATTCTTCGTCGAGTTTCATTAAAGTTATTGAAAAACCCGCCATTTCTTGACAAGTGCAATAACTACCGATGACGGTATCGTGAATTTTTATTTTTTTATCTCGAAGGATTTGAGAGACTTTTCGATTTACGATTAACAATTCCATCATTGTTGTTGCTCCAAGGTCGTTTATTAATAAGCATATTTCGTCTCCTTCTTTGAACGGGAGATCAGATAATATTTTATCCATCATTTTTTCTACTAGTGGATCTGCATCAAGCATTTTTTCTCTTGATACTCCAGGCTCACCGTGCAATCCCATTCCAATCTCGATCTCGTCTTCGGGAAGTAAAAATGTTGGTTCGCCAGTTTCGGGGATTGATCCGGCGGATACTGAAACACCCATTGAGCGGGTGTTGTCTCTAGCCCTTGCTGTAATTCTAAACACTTCTTCAAGATCATCGCTTCTGGCTGAAATTCCTCCTGCAATTTTAATTACGAATAGATCTCCCGCAATACCTCTACGATCTTCAATCCGTTCAATTGGCGCTGAAGCAACATCGTCCCAGATACGCACAGTTTTTACAGCAATCCCTTCTTCTTCAGCCATTTCCACAGCAATGTCAAAATTCATGTTATCACCAGCGTAATTTCCGTAGAGATACAAAAGTCCATTTCCTTTACTTATCGCTTTTGTAGCTTCAAAAACGATGTTTGGTGCTGGTGCAGCAAATATGTGACCGCATGCTGCCCCATCTGCCATATTTACACCAATAAATCCAGGAAATAATGGTTCGTGACCACTTCCACCACCAATTAAAAGACCTACTTTACCATCTGGTATTTCTTTTTTTACCAGCGCGCTAACTCCTTCTATTATTCTGATTTTTCCATTAGAGGCCTCGACTATACCTTCAAGTAATTCATTAACTACATTCTTGGGATTATTTATGATTTTTTTAGCTTTCTTCATTGGAGTTATACTCCTAATTATCAATAAATATTAGTAATAATTGCTCATATATTTAGATTTAAATTTTAAAAGCAGAAAAAAATTAAAGGAATTTATGGGATTTTATAGCTAAAACGGCAATTTTCGAAAACACATCCTCCACATTTGAGCCAATTTTAGCAGAACACTCAATATCGCCATCCAGATTATGATTGTGTACCGCTTCAATCACATTATCGTTAGAAACGCTCCTTGAAAGTTCAAGGTCCGATTTGCATCCAAGTAATAGAATCGGTATTTTAAATTCGCTTCCAGATGTTGTCTGCCTAAAAGTATCTAACCATTCACCAATATGAGTTAATGTAGCCATTCTGGAAATATCGTACGCGATAATCCCTCCATGGGCTCCCGCCGCATAATTAGGCAATAAATGCCTGAAATCGTACTCTCCAGCAAAATCCCATATTTGAAGCATAACATTGAACCCATTGACTTCAATTCTCTTGATAGTAATATCAACTCCAATGCTCATTTTAAGGTCTTCTTCAAATGCACCAGTTATGTATCGCCGAACTAAAGTTGTTTTTCCTACCCCCCCATCACCAAATATGCATATTTTTAAAGCTATTTCGCTCAAATTCTTTATCTCCCTATTGTCTTATTTCTAGTATTTAAGAAAAATCAATTATATATTTTTATGGTTTCCTCTCAATTTTTATTGGAGTTATAATTTCTAAATGAAGTAAGCGTAAAAACGCGCGCTTAATCTTATCTTCCTTTCCAATGTAATATTGACCAACTCTCTTGATAACCTTATCCAGATAAATTTCTCCCTTGAATGTCTCCATTTGAATCTGGGCGATTATATTTCTTTCCCATTTGTTTAATTTAAAAAGACTTGCAGCATTAAAATCAATTTCGTAAGGACGCGCTAAATTAATGTGAAATCGTTTATCAAGCAAGATTTCTAACGATTTATAGTCCAACATGTCGATGTTTGGCCTGTAGCCATTAAATATGGTTTGAGCCTCGGTTGTAAATTTCGCTAAATTCTCTTTAATTTGTTCAGAAGGTGCCTCTGTTAAAACTAAAGCGACATTGTAATCCTCTCCAGAGTCTAGTATGAGCTTATATTTTTCAAATGTTAGATCTTTAAGAAATCCATTTTCTTTTTGTTCGGTTTTTTGAACCATAGATTTCCCAAAAATAGTAATTGCGCCTAAAAATCCACTGATTAATTGTGGATCAATGGGAATTTCGGATAATGTTTTTGAGTATAAGCTAATTCCGTGTTCTTTATAGATAGTTAAAAATGTCATTGATTTTACATCGTCAATTCTATTCATTAATTCTAGGTAGTTTTCTTGGATCTCCCTCGTTCTAGGATTTATTACTTTCTTTTTTACCACCACATAAGCCGCAATTGCACACATCGCTATAATGAGCAGAATTATCGCGAAACTTGTTAAATTAATAATAGTAATCGTGGTTGGAGAAATCACATCTATAGAAATAGGCGTAATAGACGATCCGTATATGGAATTAGAACCCAAAAAAGTAATATTTATTAAAAATTGACCTTGTAGGGGTAACTCTATTATAGCAATTGCAATTCCACTTTCATTTGTTATTGTTGTTACTTCTGAAGTCCCTATTCGAACAATTAGATGTATGTTTCCAACCGGTGTGTCGGTATTGTTATAAGTTGCTTTGATAATTAGTGTTATGTTCGAGCCACCAATTAAAGTCTCCTGAGAAGGATTAGATACCAAGGTAATATTAATCCCCCGTTTCGGAATCACATGAACAATAGTTAAATTAAAAGTATCTGCTATTTCTGTTGTTCCAGAAAATGTAGTGTTTATTACTATTTCCGTTTCCCCATAATCCGCGTACAACTCTAAAGTGATTTGTCCTTCATCATCTGTATATAAGGAAAAGATTTCTTCTTTTAAAATAGTCGAATGAACTACTTTAAAGTCTATTCGAGAGTCAATTACTGGATCTCCCGTCTCAAAAATCGAAAAATTGTACATAACCGAGAAGGAATTGCCCTCGTAGACGGTACCGGGAGAATATATTATAGCAATTTTTACATTTGATTTTGATAAGACTTGTATATTCTCATTTAGAATTGATGTATTGTAATTTTCTTTTTCGGCCGAGATTTGTAATGTATAATATCCCCCGGTTAAGGAACTTAAATCTAATTCTTTTTGGTAAAATCCAGAAATAATGTAATCCAGATTTCCATGTAATTCTGGGCGCTCAAGAATTTTCCACGAAATATTTGCGTTTTCAATTCCACTACTGTGAAAAGTATCTTCAAAAACAGCTGAAACAGTAATTTTTGACCCTTCGTAAAATGGATCGATTTCGGTAATGGATAAATTTGTCGGTAAATGTTTCACGAGGGTGGAGACATTAAAATTAAACGGATTATATCCCGTAATTGACATTTTCACGGTCATATTCAATTCCAGATAATTTGTAACCACTCCAATGTTAGTAGTATCGAAATAAATTTCATAGAATCCTTTATCCACGGGATTACCTGAAGTTCTATATAAATCAACCCAAGAGAGTACATTTTCTCTCAAACTCGCTTCAATGAATGCGTTCTCCAGTAGGTTAAGAGATACATTGTCCCAGACTTTAACCTTAATAAATCTTGTGTCGTCGTTAACATAGGGCGAGTTATTATCGTAGTTAAACCATGTATTGTGTGTCTCGTTGAAATATCCACCTTCTTCAATAGTAAAATTGGCT
This sequence comes from Promethearchaeia archaeon, assembly GCA_029856375.1. GTDB lineage: Archaea > Asgardarchaeota > Lokiarchaeia > Sigyniarchaeales > SOKP01 > 6H3-1. Next base: position 4,790 of record JAHQWX010000084.1, read on the forward strand.
TTAGCTCCTGTAATATTAATCTGTTTGTAGAGATAAAAGTCTGCAAAGTTCGGCCTAATGAACAGAAAACTCAAATTATACATTCCAAAAGTAGCGCCAATTGAATAAATATCAATTTTGTATGTTCCGTTGTTTTCGTTATTGACCTGGTATTTCTTAGTCGAAGAGAAATCCAATCCCCATTCTTTTTGAGTGTTGTTGTTATACACTCGAATTTTAGAGTCAATTATTGGATCTCCGGTAATTGTAGTATTATAATAAACAATTATATCCGTTTCTTCCCCCACAGTTAAGTCTGGATTTAAATCTTTAGTTACGGTAATATTACTCCCCCATAAAGGATAAATATAGATATCGTCTAAAAACGCGGTCCAATTCAATAGGTCTTCCGTTTCATCTGCATTAACATTAAATTTCAGCGAAACCTCGTAGTACTGATCGGTAAAAATATATTCCGTAATATTTATTCTTATATCATTCCAAGAATTCGACGCTTTGGTTATGCTTTTATTCGTCAAAAGCGTTGTATTCAAAAAGATTTCGAGATTCAATTTCTCGACTCCGCTCAAATTAGAAACAAGATATTTTAAGGCTAATTGGTGTTGAGGTCCCGTGTTGATTTTGTAAAAAGACTGATTCAGAGCCGTCCAGCCATCAAATAATGGTGTTCCAGTTTGATAAGAATAAAATTCGAAATACTTTTTAGTAGGGTTCAAGTAAGATCTATAATCGGCACCAGAGGTTGAATTATTCCAATTATTTTTTAAATTAAGATTCGAATGGTTTAACAAATTAGTATCGGGCTTTTTTAGGAAATAGGCATCGTCAAGGAGAAAAGTGAAATTAGAGATATATATCGAGTTAATACTTAATTCGATTTCAAAACTAATCAAAAAATCACCTCCCTCCTTTACATAATCCGGTGTTTCCACCGAAAATTTCATGGGAGAGGATGTTGATGAAAGTTGATAATCCCAAAATTTTGAATCGTTTATTTTAATAAATAGCATTGAATCATCAATACCATCAAATGTGGGGATTTCTGCCGTAAAATTAACGAAATATGTTAAATTATAAAAATTTTCAATTGTTACTGTTTGATTGACCGAGGCTCGTTCTGTAAAAGTTTTAGGTTTTGTTGTGTTAATATGAGCAGCAACTAAATCGATATTTATTAACTTAGGTGGACCTTGCAAGGTGACTAATATACTAAAAGCGTTCGTTGGAGATGAGAGACCATTAAGAGTAAAATTTATATCAGCACTACCCGGACCGTCATAATATTCCTCTGCATAACCCCCGACTGGGGTTTGTGCTTGATAATCATATATAGTTATTGTACCATCATCTCCACCTTCAATATTCAATGAAATATTATCTCCGTTGTCTAAATTGTCTGTAAAAATTAAATCCAAATATTTTTGATGATACACAGCTCCTGTAGTGGCATCGTCGTTTAGAAATTCTGATGTATAATTCGTAGAATCATCGTAGATAGCAGATGATATTTGAATAAATTTGGTATAATATTGCGTAGAAACATCGCTATAATGAGAAATGTTGGCGTAATAACCACTTGAGTCCCACTCCGATGTGACATTATCACTACTCGTGTAGTTCCACCAAGTGATTCCATCGTTAAAATTAGAATCTCGAAACAAATTCTCTTCGTCAAATGGTGATTCTCCAAAGGAAGTAAGAGGAGTTTTTGTTTCTTGACCTTCTTGGATTAAATCTGCTTCCCTTTTTGAATTTAATAATACACTGCTTAACACTAAAAGCGTTAATGATGCAAATACGAATGTAAATACAAATTTTAGCGAATTCCCTCTAATTCATTCTCGCCTTTAGTTTTTAATACATCTTAAGAGTAATATCTCAAAATGTTATTATAAAGATTAGGTATATATTTATAATTCTTTGTTTAAAATTTTATAAGAATTTAGAAATATTGATTAATTATCCTTTAGAAGATACATTAGTGAGTGATTTATGAGCCCAGATATTATTTGTCTAGGTGAGTTATTAGTTGAAATAATGAGAATCGAGGTTGATACGCCCCACGGGAGAATCGGTGAAGTATATAGAGGTCCATTCCCAAGTGGCGCGCCAGCAATATACATCGATTCTGCTGCGAGAATGAGCAAACCTTTTGGTTTCACAACGGGATATATAGGCGTTATAGGCAACGATGAGTTTGGCTTCTCGATCGTCGAAAAGTTACAAAGCGATGGAGTCGATACGTCTCAAATAAGAATTTCCAAAGATAAAACGACAGGAATAGCGTTTAATCAATACAATTCCGATGGTTCGAGAAAATTTATTTTTGCTGCAGGTGCTGCGGGGGAGACTTCTCCAAGAGATGTAAAAGAGGATTATTTCAAGGGAATTAAAAACTTACACATCAATGGTAGCGCGCTTTCTATAAGCGAAAAATCAAGAGACGCGTGTTATAGGGCAATAGAAATTG
>JAHQWX010000085.1 GCA_029856375.1 Promethearchaeia archaeon
AGGAGTTACTTTTCATTCGGACGATCTCGATAAACCTTTAACAGGTATAACTTTGAATAGAACAGATTTTGACAATAAAATGATAAATCATCTCATGTCGACAACGAACTGTAAGGTTAAAATGAAGACTGAGGTTGTTGATGTCGAAATCAAGGACGATAGAGCGATTGTTCACGCGAAGGACGGCAAGAGATATTTGAGTTTGGTAGTTATAGGAGCAGATTCAACAATATCTACGGTATCAAAAAGTCTTGGTATTGGACTGTTCGATCCGAAGCTTAAATCGAAAAGAAGAGAATTACTAAGCGTTTCGATTGAAAAAGAGATCCTTTTTGATAATTCAGAAAAAGCAAAAAAAAACGAGCTGGAAGTTTTATCGATTAATTCTTACGAAGGATTAGATGGGTATGTTTGGTATTTTCCAAGAAGCATAGGAGCAAATGTTGGCGTTATAGCTGGGGATGGAAAAAACCAAAAAAAAGTTCTTGAGAAATTCATACATTACTTGATAGAAATAGGTAAGATTCCTAAGAATACGCGGATAGTAGATAAGTTTAATGGAGCATTACTTCCAGGAAAGATACTCTATAAGAAGAGAATTCACGACAGAGTCTTACTTGTTGGCGATGCAGGGGGCTTTTGCTACCCTGGTACTGGAGAAGGAATATTTCCCTGCCTTGTTTCTGGAGAGCTCGCGGGTGAAGTGATAGCTCCTTTAATTAAAAAGTATCGATTGAATAAAGAGAGAAATGGAATTTCTAATGGACTCTTCTCAAAAAAAAACCTGAAGAAATACGTTAAATTAACGGATACGGCGATGAAAAACGAATTTAGATTATTTCGTATCGCATATAAAATCATGGCTAATCGTAGATTTAACGTTGAATTAATAAAGTGGTGTCAAAACGACGAAAAATTAACGCAAAACATATATAAATCTTTATTTGGAGAAAAAACGAGCATATCCTTTCAATTATTGATATTATCGAAATATATAAAATTTAAATTAAAAAGAAAGAGGTAAAATATAATACCTTTATTCTATTTTTCTTGAAACACCTTTTAATTGGGCAAGGGCAAATTATCGAGTTTAATTTGTTAATCTCGGAATTTGCAATTCGCTTAGTTTCTAATTCGCTTTTCAACTATCACTACCTCCTAAATATTTAATATTTTCAAGCATTAAGTAGAATTCATCCAGATATAAGTCTGAGTTTAACCGCGAGTGAAAAAATCATCACTTTACCAGACCTTGAATGATAATTTTTTATCCTTAGCAATTAAGAAAAGATAAATAATACCTCCCTCTTTTTTATGAAGTCAAAAATTTTCAAACCGTAATATTTAAATATTCTACGATCATAATATTCTATATCGGGAATATTCTATGGTCAGAATATTTAAAAAATATTCAAATGATTTTTGTCGGTAGTTGATTAGAAAAAATGCCAGAAAAGCTAATAATTGAAGATTATACCCACCATTCAGGTCATCACTGTTGGACTACTTCTTTAAAAAACGCTTTTGCGTTTCACGGAATCGATTTATCAGAAGAGATGTTTTTTGGGTTACAAGCAGGTGCAGGGTTTATGTATTGGTACATGAAGATGATGCTCTCACCGTTTATTGGTACCAGGACAGGCAAAACTGAGTCGTTAATAAAAGTGTGCGAACGAATTGGCGGTGGTGCAACGCTTTTTGAGACTTCAAGTGCAAAGAGGGGGTACGATGAGCTTAAAAAAATATTACGAGATGGAGAACCTGCCTTCGTGTTCACAGACATGGCGCTCCTTCCTTACTTAGCTCTTCCAGGAGAGGCACATTTTGGGGCACACAGCATCATTGTGTACGGAATAGACGAGGAAAAAGATATCGTCTATGTTTCAGACGCAGCGAGGAAACCTCTCATGATCACGATTGACGACTTAAACAAGGCGCGAAACTCAAAACATCCACCATACGCACCAAAAAACAAACTACTTAAAATAAAATATCCTCCTAAGATAAAAAATTTAAATGCGGGAATAATTGAGGCGATTAAAGAGTGTTGCGACAACTACTTAGATCCCCCTATCAGTAATATGGGATATAAAGGTATAATGAAGTGGGCGGACCTCGTGATGGACTGGCCTAAGCAGTTCAGAGGCTTGCATTTATTTGGGTGTCTTATGAGCACTTACATTTACATAGAAGAGAGCGGTTCTAACGGAGGCGGTTATCGCAACACTTACGCTCAATTTCTAAAGGAAGCGAGCGAAATAATCCAAAAACCTGAACTTAACGATATAGCAAAATTATTTGAGGAAGTTGCAGAATATTGGAGCAATCTTGCGTTATCTAGTCTTCCAGATTCGTGGCCTACTCTCAAAAAATTTAGAGAATTAGCAAAAGAAAAAAATAAGATCTTCGAAGAATTACCAACCGGGGCTTTGAAAAAAATGCAAGAGATTATGGAGGAATCCGATAAGGTGATGAGAGAAGCTGCGAAAGAGTTAGATAGCGCTAAAAAAGCAGATATCGACGCTCTAATGAAAGGAATAAAGGATAATATATTAATAGTGTACGAAAAAGACAAACTCGCGTTTGAGAAATTAAAGGAAATTGTGGGGTAAGAAGATGAGCGAAATAGAAGAAACAGGATACAAGTTAAACCATCGAGCGTTTGTAATCTTGGGCTTGATTTCAGAAACCTCACAAGAAGGGGGTTGCCACGCGTACAGCATTAATCAAAGAATTGAAGAAAGAGGGATGAGGAACTGGACTGAAATTGGTCAATCGTCTATTTACGATATCGCAAAAAAGCTAGAGGAGGATGGACTAGTGGAGTCTTACACGAAGGAAGTAGACGGGCGTATTAGAAAAATGTACCAACTTACTCATTTCGGCTTTAAGGTACTTCAAGAAAAGGTTTATAAAACGATAAAGGAGTTTGGGGGTCGTAGGAGTCCAGATTACGATGTTGCGCTTTCTATGTACACTATGATACCAAAAGAAGAGCGCATTGAAGCGTTTAAGAATTCTCTTGAAATAATCAAAAACGACCTTGAGTTTTTGAAAAAAAACGAGAAAAGGACCAAGAAAATCTCAATGGATAGTATGGGATTATATCCGCTTAGCATTGAGGCGCTCTTCGTTAGGCCTTATATGATTATGCAATGTCACATAAAATTTATCGAATGGATGATCGAAAAAATTCCGGAGGACGAAGCACCGTGGGCAAAGTAATGGTTGAAGGTTTCAAGCACATCGATAACGGGAGGCACTGCGAGTCGACCAGTATGCGGGACCTACTTGCGTTTTATGGCCGGGATTACACAGAGTCTATGATATTTGGTCTCGACGCGACAATGGGATTCGCGTTCTGGGAAATGGGCGTGGAAGACGATGTCTGGGGTGAAGCGTGGGGGGGATTACTTCCGTATTTTATCGGTGGAAAATCCAGCTCGATCTCTGAGAATAGTCTAGCGTGCAGGATCTTAGGAATAATTATGAAACAAGAGACATCGGATAGCACCGATAAAGCATGGGATGTTTCGAAGGAATTACTCAACAATAATACCCCCCATATTATTAAAGTGGATATGTTTTACTTACCGTATAGCGAAACATACAAGAAGTTCCATTTTGGTGGGCATACGATTTCGCTCGTTGGTTACGACGACGATAAAGATGTGGCATTTGTGTACGATACCGGTTTAGCCAATGTTCTAGAAGTCCCAATAGATTTAATAAAGAAAGCGAGGGGTTCGACCGATTGCGGTAGGTATATGAATCCGAGGAACATGTGGTTTACGATGACACCTCGACCAGATGGAAAGCGTCCACCCCTTGCCGCTGGATTGAAGCTTGCAATTCAACAAATAGTAAAAAACATGTTACAATCGTCCTTGGGAAGCCAAGGAATCGGGGGCATAAGAAGGTTCGGGAAATCAATAAGTGATTGGAAAGATAGGCTCAGCACAACGAAGATGCATAGTTCACCGGAAGGATCAGCGTCTCAAGCGTATCTCCAATTCGAGAGTATATTTGGTTTCATCGAAGAATACGGCACCGGTGGGTCGAATTTTAGGAACCTATTTGTAGAATTTTTGCAAGAGATCAGTCATTTTGCCAAAGAAGGCCCACGAGCGTGGAGTTCAGAAGAGATTGAAATCGTTGAAAACCACATTCCAATTGCGAATCGATCGGCAATGCTATGGAGTAAGTTTTCTGGCGAGTTGAAAGCGGCAATGGACGCGGGTGGAAACGACTGCCTTAATTATGTTAATCTCAAAGATTTACAAGATATTATTTGGGAGATAGTCGAATTGGAAGAGAACATGTTTAAAGCGTTTTCAAAAATTAAATTATGAGAGGTAAATAAGCATGAAAAACTGGAAAAATTACTTGAATTCGGATCCAATTGATTGGCTATTGGAAGAAGACAATCCCTCAGTTCGATATTTTGCGTTAAAGAACATTTTAGACTACGACGAGAAAAACAAAGAATTGATTGCGACAAAGAAAAGCATCATGACGGAGGGAGTTGTACCTAAAATACTAAGCAAACAAAAAGGCGATGGTTATTGGGAAAGACCCGAGAATTTTTACATCAGGACGAAGTATAAGGGGACCGTGTGGACTTTCATAATGTTAGCTGAACTTTTCGCCGATGGGAACGACGAGAAGATTCGCAAAACCTGCGAGTTTATTCTCGAGAATTCTCAAGATCCTACGAGCGGATCTTTCGCGTATTATAGTAGTACCAACGGCGGTGGCGATCGGAATAAGCTTCTTCCTTGTTTGACGGGTAATATGTTATGGGCTTTGATAAGATTTGGATACTTAGAAGACCCACGGGTTCAAAAAGGTGTAAAATTTGTCGAGAAATACCAGAGATTCGATTGTGGAGCGGAAGAAGCGCCAAAAGGGTGGCCTTATAATGTTGGTTCGAAAAAAGGGGAAGCATGTTGGGGAAAACACACCTGTCACATGGGTGTAGTTAAAAATCTGAAAGCACTCGCAGAGATCCCCGAAGATAAAAGAACGGTAGGTACAAAAAAGGTCATTGAAGCAGCAGTAGAATACATACTTCAGCACCGTATCTATAAAAGTAGCCGCGATTCAAGCGTAATAGCGAAAGAACGATGGCAACAACTAGGTTTTCCGCTAATGTGGCAGATTGATGTTTTAGAAGTATTATTAATTCTAACAGAGTTAGGGTATAAAGACGAGCGTATGCAAGACGCTATCGATTTAATTCTTTCCAAACAGGACAAAAACGGTCGTTGGGCGTTGGAAAGGACTTTTAACGGTAGAGTTCAAGTTAATATAGAGCAGAAAGGCAAAGAGAGCAAGTGGATTACCTTGCGCGCTCTACAAGTATTAAAGAGATATTATATTTAAGAAATGAATTAGAGAAAAAGAAAGAAAGAGTGATAACATATGGAAGAACAGAACTTAGCAGGTCGTTGTGGGGTCTATTGTGGAGCCTGTCGGTCTTATTTGCTCCAAAAGAAAGATCTTTTTGAGGAAAAAGGGTATAAGCGAGGGTGCAAGGGTTGTATAGCTCAAGATAAAAACTGCGCCTTCCTGAAGAAGGGGTGCAAACCGTTAAGAACTAAAGAAATCGAATATTGTTACGAATGCGAGAAAATGCCATGCGACCAACTCAGACGCGTTAGCAATCCATATAAAGTAAAATATAATGTCGATATCGTAGGAAATTTGAAGAGAATGAAGGAAATAGGAGTGGAGCTATGGCTTGAGGAGCAAAAAATCCTATACACTTGTCCAGAGTGTGGAGGCGAAATCTGCGTTCACGACGCTGAGTGCTTCGATTGCGGTTATAAAGGTAATCCTAACATAAAATAAAAAGGTGATAACAATATATGAAAGATAACAATTTGGTTGGAACCTGCGGGTTATATTGCGGAGCGTGTAAATTCTACTTGTCTCATAAAAAAGGAATCGCCGAACAGAAGGGCCACAAAAGAGGGTGTATTGGGTGTCAAGCTCGGAAAACCAAGTGTGGTATGATTAAAAAGACTTGTTCAGACCTTAGAAAGGGCGAAATTATATATTGTTACGAATGTAAAGGAACCTTTCCTTGTCAAAGACTCGAGAGAATGGAGAATAGCTATGTAAAAAACTATAACTTGAGTCTTATTAAAAATTTAAAAAGAATGAAAAAAGTTGGAGTCGCGAACTGGCTTGAAGAGCAGGCCGAGTTTTACAAATGTCCCGAGTGTGGGGGAGAGATTTGCCTTCACGACAGGGAATGTTACGATTGTGGTTATAAACAAGATCCAAATAAAAAATAAATTTTTAAAGAGGTAAATAATATGCAAACGAAAATTGATTTTAAAGTAAAGTATAAAGAATTATACAAACCTAGCGCTAAGGAAGTAGTAATCGTCGAAGTTCCGGAGTTCCAGTTTCTCATGATAGACGGAATGGGCTCGCCAGGTGATTCCCAAGAATACGCTGACGCACTAGGGGTTCTTTATCCGGTCGCTTACAAAGCTAAGTTCATGAGTAAGGCAAAGGGGAGAGATTACGTAGTTCCTCCGTTAGAGGGGCTCTGGTGGGCAGACGACATGAAAGATTTTAGAGAGGGAAACCGAGATAAGTGGAAATGGACAATGATGATATTACAACCGGAATGGATTACGCAAGATATGATAAACGAGGCTATTAAAACCACCAAAGGAAAGAATCCAAAGATACCGAAGGTAATCGAAAAGTTGCGATTGAAAAAGTACCGAGAGGGGAAATCTGCACAAATCCTATATTTTGGTCCTTATAAAGACGAAGGGCCAACGATTGAGAGGATCCACGCGTTTATCAAAGAACTCGGAGGTAAATTTGAAGGATCAAAGCATAAGCACCACGAGATATATTTGAGCGATCCGAGAAAAACTTCCCCCGAGAAGTTAAAAACTGTAATACGACAACCGTTTGTTTAAAAAAAAAGAGATGTGAGAAGGAAAAAATGGATAAAATAGAAGTTAAAGGCGCTCGAATTCACAATCTAAAGAATGTAGATGTCTCAATACCAAAAAATAAAATGGTGTTGATTACCGGAGTGAGCGGTTCTGGGAAGTCGAGCTTAGCGTTTGACACGATATTCGACGAGGGATTAAGAAGGTACATGCAGGCAGTTGGATATCCACCGCGTGCGAGCGAAGAGGCTCCGTTCGATATGATCACGGGTCTGAGCCCCACAATCGCTATTGAACAGAGAACTACGAGAGTTACAAATCCGAGA
>JAHQWX010000086.1 GCA_029856375.1 Promethearchaeia archaeon
TCATTTTAATTTCAAATACAATAATTACAATTGCTATTAATGGACCAAGGATTCGAATGAGATGAATAATATATAACAATTCTGATTCAATTACATTACCTAAGGTTACATTTAAGGCAATTAATTGATCGAAAAAAGTGAATGCTCCACAAAAAATGTAGGCTGAAGCAAGTAAGATGTCGCTTCTCGCTCTATATCTCAAAATATTGTATCCCATTATTGAAAATCCAATAATTCCAATAAAAATAACTAAATTTGTTATAAAAAGATGAATCTCGAGTATCTAAATCACTCCGTATTGCTCGATTTTATTACCATCGTTCTAAAAACTAGAATCCCTTGGTGTAATTTTATTCGTGCTTATTTATAATATTATAGTAAAAAGTGGTATATAGGAGAATAAAGTACTAATCTCTATTAATATTCGTTTATATTACCCACTAAACTCTGACAATTCAACGGTAGTTTTGTTAAGGTATATACCTTCTTGCCGTATTTACCCAGCGTATTTTCAATAACTATATAATCAAAATTGGGTATAACTTTATCGTTCCATTTGTTTCCAATCCCCCTTAATGCCACATCTAACATGGTGACTATTTGATTTCCTAATGGCTCTTCGGACTCGAGAGTTATTGCGCCATAAAACTCCTGACATTCCGTATAACCGGAGTTATGGGTTCCCGTATAAGGCTTGTAATTTTCTAAGTTAATGTGGATTCCAAACTTTTCGTTAACTTCTACCGATTTTGACTTGAAGAAATCTACTAAAGCCTGCTCTTGTAATTTTGCTGGCAAGCACTTTTCTGCGATCTCGATATAGTTATCGTAGCCAACATTGTATGCATCCTCGATGAAATTAAACCAATATTTTTGTTCTTCCGATACATTTTCTGGAGAATCAACGGCAACAACTGATCTCCTAATACAGCTGTTCAATCCGTCTCTTTTAGGAGCGACACCCAAATGGATGTAATCCCCTTCTTTTATTTCTCTATTTAAAGCTTCTCCTATTAGAGTCCGATTCGCACTGTTTGCTCCAACCATGACCTTAAATCCATTTTCTTCAGATCCTAATTCCTTTCCTATGAAGTAAGCCCACGCGGCAACCTCGGTTTCTAACATACCCGGCTTTAATACAGCTAGCATCCCCCTCATCATTGCATCTGCAATCAGGCAAGCTTGTTCGATAAGCTTCATTTCAATTTCGGATTTCTCATATTTTATTCTGTAAAATAACTCTTGTGCGTCAACGATGTTCCTTGTCCCGACTTTGCTCGTTAAATATTCTATAATACTTGCTGGAATAACCTGTCTCGGAGTTAAAAGCGCAATAGGCTTTAAATGATCACTCTCTTCACCCGCCACTTCTTCTATTATATCTTCGAGCTTTTCTGCTTCAATAGGATACTTCTCGTCGGCTAATTGTAGTAATTCAGCTTTATGAACGATTGCACCCGCTCTCGGCGCCAATTGTTCGGCGACATATCCGCCCTCTAATCCAGCTACGATGTGAAATCCGTTTTTACCGATAACTCCCGCTACTTGCTCGATAGAAACATTTGTATTGCCCCCTAAATATGGGACATCGCCACAATAGTGTTCGTCAGAAAAGACAAATCCTACCGAAAAGCCATTATCTTTCAGAACACTATAAACTGCTTTCTGTCTTCTTTTATATTCGTCTAATGGAATTTCTAAGGAAGGATCGACTTTATCTTTATATTTCTCAATTATTTTAAGAATTTTTGGAAATTCTTCCTTTATTCTGTCGATTTTATTGGTCATGGTTTTCAAATACTTTTGCTTATAAATTATATAATATTTCGAATTATAATTATAAAATTACTTTATTGTTGAAATTCGCTTTATTGCGTACATGAAATCAAGAGAGTAGTGAAATTAAATGGTAAAAGAATTAGGAGTCGCGTATTATGGTAATGTTTTTCCTGATAGAGCGCGGGAAGATATCGAAGAAATGGCTGATCATGGGTGTAATTCAATCCTATTAGCGCTGTCTGAATACGATTGGATTGTTTGGAAAAAAAATGTTTTAGAGATTTGTAAGATAGCAAAAGAGTACAATTTTACCGTCCACATAAACCTATGGTCGTGGGGTGGTGTGTTTGGCGGCGAAGCGCCTTCTTTTTTCCTTCATAATAATGATGACTTCAGACAAGTGATATCAACAACCGGGAAGAAAGTACCAGCAGCGTGCTTTAATACAATTGAATTTAAAAAATACTTGTTTGATGCTATCGAACAAATCGCAAAAAATGAATTCGTTGACGGATTTTTCTGGGATGAACCTCATTATTATTATACTCCTCAAAAAGCTAATTATTTTACCTGCAGATGTGACACTTGCCAATCGCTCTTTAAGGAGAATTATGGTAAAGAGATGCCCGAGACAATAACAGAGGAGATTTTAAATTTTAAAGAAGATACGATAAAAAAATTCCTAAAAGAAATTTCAATAAAAGTAAAAGACATAGATTCGAGTAAGAAGATCACTTTATGTTTAGTCCCACCTCCATTAGAAACTGGTATAACTGATTGGGACAAATGTTGTGCGTATTTGAAAAACGAAATTGATGTATTTAGTACTGATCCATATTGGTTGTTGTTTAGAAAATCTTTAGATTACGTGGAAGAGTATTCAAAAAAAACGGTTGATTTAGCAAAAAAATATAACTTAGAATCCCAATTATGGTGCTTAGCGTTTCTTGTTCCTAGAAAAAAGGAACCAGAATTGAAAGAAGCGATCGCAATATTTGATAAGTATGATGTCGATTCAATCTTTTCGTGGTGTTACAGAGGCGCAGAGGGGATGACTCTTGCGTGTCGTAATCCTAAGGAGGTATGGCGTGTCCTAGGAGAATCTTATAACGAATTGAAAGCAAAATATAAATTATAAATCTGCTATTTATTGTTCTTATTTATTTTTAATATCAAGTCTTTATAAGGATTATAATCAACTCGAGGTCTGGGATCCATCTCCAAATAGATTTCAACATAATTTTCTTCGTTTGTTATTTTTCTCCCTTTTCTAACGCCCAATATGTACGAAATAATCTCTTGTTGAGTCTTGAATTCCATGATTGATTTAATAATCGTATCTTCTACCTCTTTATTAACGACGATTGCCCTATTTCCTCTTATACTTATGTTCCTCTTTTTTATTAAAGCATTTTCGGGCGAAAATTCCCCCCATACACTGTATTGTAAAAAGGATTTAATTTTTTGCGGGGCACCGTAATCAACGATTATTGCGTCACCCGCTTGAGGACTAGTGAATATTCCACTCAAAAATGTAGCAGTATGGTCGATATGTTCCAGATAGCCGTTTGGGATTATTAACCTAGTAGCTTTAATCTCTCTTAATAATGAAACTAATTTTGAAAATAATCCCTCGTTTTCTTCTTTACCGTCAGAGGTCCATGGAAATTTCCAACCTAAATAATAAATTCCAGAAAAATCGGGAATATCTAATCGAAAAATATTCTCTTTATCAATACCCAGTACCCTTAGTGCGTTAATGGTTTCTTTTTTTCGAATTTCTACTATTTCACCCTTTAACTCTGGTTGGCTGTATCCGGCCGAACCATCGTGAAATATAATAATGTAAACTTTTGCGTTATTTTGCAAGCTGGATAAAATTGCATATCCTGCTCCTAAGACGCAATCATCGTCGTGTGGTGAAAAAATAACTACATTTTCGTTATTATCCCAATCGTTAAAAATGAAATTAATATTGTTAGATTTTTTCTTATCATCTAAATCGTAGAACTCAAATTTATAACTCATTTCGCAAACCTAATTCATATTGTTTAAGATAATTGAATAGATAATTTAGTACTATTAATAAAGGCCAGAGATATTTCCCACAGGTTTTCCTTCGACGATTCTATTTTCTTGAACGATTCACAATTCTGACATTTACTAATTTTTAAATCAATTGGCAATAGCAAGAAAATTTTGCCCTCTCTTTTTCCCTGTAATTCAATTGATGCCTGAAGCTGCTTTTTTTCTTTCAAATATTTAAAATTTTTAATTTCGAGACAACCTTGAGAAATGTGTAATGTTGAGGATAATACAATTGGATTCGACTTGTTATATTTCTTGGTGTCAATAGAAAGAATAGATAAATAGCTGCAGGTATGTGGCGCAACTTGCCCTAAAGAAATAACCTCATCTTTTGACTTCTGCCCCAGGTACTGTTGATTCCAAAAATCGAATATAAGAAAATTCTTCTCAGTATCATCCAAATTCGGAATTAGTTCGGAAATTTTTATCCTTCCTTCAATAGGTTTTTTTAACCAATTTAAACAACACGCAGCTAAATAACGCTTACCAATAACCTCGTCGGTTTCAAGCAGATATGTCGTAGGGATTTTATTCGTTAAGATATCAGTAGGTATTGGATCAAATCCATCTGGATTGTATGGAGGCAATAACAATTTTGCCTTTTGTTTTGATTTCTCGGATAAATTGTACATGTTATCTGAGATTAAGATCTGCCCACCAGATAACCCAAAAATAGTTAGTTGAGTTTTCACTTCGTCATTTGTTAGTTTTGTATCTGTTTCTCTAACCATCAAACAATCAGTATCGTTTACCCAAAAGTATTTATGCATAAAAGAGCGATAAAGCGTGCTTAAAATGGCAGTTCGCATTGAAGGAACCCCAATATTGAACTTATCGTATAAAAATCCTAGAAAGTTCCAAGTAGGGGCGGTATCCGTTCCAATTCTCATGCTATCTACTAATCCCACAGATGGACCTAAGGGTGCGCCGCAACCGAGTAAGTAAGAGTCTTCGCCAATCGCGTCTCTAATTCTTTTAACAGCGTTATAATAGATCTGAGCCCTAGTTAATGTTTTATCTTCAAAATCAGCATCGTATGGGATTACTGAATAAATAAAATCAATTTTGAAGAATGTTATTAATGGCTCTTTAGGAACAATCGAATCCTTAGAGAAAAGACCTTGTTTCAAGTTCTGAAATAAGTGAAAAATATAATCAAGTACTACATCTTTTGACACATCTAGAGCGTATTGCCAATTTCCCCAATTGAAATTGACCTTAATTAACTTTCCTTTCTTATTTTGTAAGAACCAGTCGGGATGCCTTTTGAAAAGCTCTGATTTTTTCGTAGCAAAGAAAGGAGCCGTCCAAATTCCAGCCCGAAATCCAATCTCTTGTACCTTGAGAAAAAGAGGAACTAAACCATCATTAAATTTTTCGTTTAACAATAAGTAATCCCCAATATTTTCTTGATAACCATCATCTAGTTGGAATAAATCTATTGAGAATTCGTCCCTATTTTTTTCGAAATAATTAAGGTTTTCGATTAAATCCTTATCATGGACTTTCGTAAAGTAATAATACCAAGAACACCAACCTGTCAAGACTTTATCCTCAAACGGCGTTTTTTCCTTTAATTTCTTAACTGCTTTTGCGTACTCAATAAGACCGTAATATCCTAAATTATCTGTTTTAAATCCCACATACAATGTTTCCGATTTATAAAACTCCCCTTCTTTCAATGTAATCCCATCTAGACAGCCAAAAGCGGTTAAATGTTTTAAATTCGTATCGTTATCGTGATCTAATACAATACGCGATAATTGATCCTTAAGCGTGACAAATCCCATTATAACTGAGTTCCGACTGGTTAAATCTGTAATTGCCGTAACATATTCGCTATAATACCGACCTTGTATTCCGTAATCTTGATTATCCATTATAATTTTAGCAAAACCAACGAGTGGGGGACCTCTTCTGTCCTTGTCAGAACCAAATAATATTTTACTCCCGCTCCAAGATTGATAGCCATTTTTGAAAAACGAGATATTCCTAAAATTCGTTAAATTAGATGTCCCAGTTAAGTTTAAGGTACCATTTCTCACATTTAAGGGCGAAATCGAATGTAATTTAAGCGTGTTTTTAGATTTGGATTTGATTTCTACCACATCAATCAAACAGAAGTTGAAATTATCGTAAAATCTTAATGTTATTGCAAAATCTAACAGAGAGTCCTTCGTCTCCGTTTCAAAAATTAATTGAAGCCCTTTTCCTATTGCATCCTCAATATTTTTCTTTGAACTCTTAAATTTTAGACCGAGAGATTTAAATTCAATTAGTTCTCCTTCATCATAGTAATTAATTGCTACGCAGCAGTTAGAGATCAAACATTTCCGCCCATTCTCTTTATATATAATGTTATAAGTACCATTATATTTCAGAAATTCTACATTCAGTATTCCGTTAGAAATAGAGACAATTTCGCCCTTATCCAACATTTGTACTTTGTTCTGGGACATAATATTTTAAAATTAAGTAAAGTAAGTAAAAAAGATTTACAATTCTCAGAAACAAACTTTTATATGAATTACCAAATTTTACTTTTTAACTAATTCTGGTAAAAATCACAAATCATAGACGAATCCAAATAAAATGCTAGAAAAATTATTAGAGTTCGATAAACGCATTACTGTTCGACTAAACCGCTACAAAAACAAACTTTTAACTCCTATTATAAAATTTTTTGCATTTTTTGGTCAAGAACCTTTTTGGTTTGCTATTATTGCGTACTTCGTTTTCATTTGGTACGATCCAACGGCGTTTGTTATATTGGGCGGAACTTTTTTAGCGGGATTATATATTGTAGTACCCTTAAAATATATCGTTAAAAGGGAAAGGCCATTTCAAAAAATTGACGAAATTATATTTTTAGATGTGCCCCAACTTTCCAAGAGCTTTCCCTCGTGGCATTCGTACAACATTATCTCTTTGAGCTGTGCTACGCTGTATTACTCGCAAAATTGGTTACTTTTTCCCATTCTTGCATTGTTTTCATTAATGGTTTGTTATAGCAGGATATATTTAGGCTCTCATTACTTCCTAGATGTGATATGTGGAATAATTTTTGGATTTGTGGGATTTACTATTAACATTCTTACCACCCAATTATGGTTATCTTTAATATATGCCATTGAAGGATTTTATATATATCCCGTTATTCACCAATATTGGGTTACGGTAATTTTTACTCAATGGTGGTATTTATTGCTCGTAATTTCGGTGTATTGTGTAATTTTTATGAACGCGTACTATTCCTTAGTAATTAAAAGAAAGAAAAAAAAGTCTATCGAATCGGTATAATTATGTAAAGTTTTAAATAAGACTTTTTTTATGGTAAATATAATTTAATCTTTCGGTGTAAGAAACAAAAAA
>JAHQWX010000087.1 GCA_029856375.1 Promethearchaeia archaeon
AATCGTCCGAGTAGTGGAACCTCATTTAGTGCTATTTGTAGGAGATAGTCTCGCTGGAAACGACGCTTTGAGACAGGCTAGACAATTCAACGAAGAAGTGGGTATTCACGCGTCGATACTTACCAAACTTGATGCGGACGCGAAAGGAGGTGCAGCGTTATCAATTATTTGGGCGACTAAAAAGCCAATTCTTGCAGTGGGAGTTGGTCAAGGATACGATGATATCGAATTATTTGATCCAAAAGTTTTTCTCGAGAAAATTTTAGGATTAGAAGGAGAATAAATTTTAAAATTAAGAGTATATTATGATTTAATATGAGTAAATACGAAGCACAAAAAGTATCGGAGAAATCTATTAAAGCCCGACTCTCCAGATTTTATCAGAACACTAAAAGAATTGTAAAAGTCGCTTCGAAACCTTCAAGAAAAGAGTATTGGTTAGTAACAAAGATATGTCTCATTGGTATCGTGATTTTAGGAGTCCTTTCTTATGTAATACAGTTAATTTTTTCTGTTATTCCAATAGGATCGTAAAATTTTATTATTTTCCATTAATCTGTTTTTTTACAATATAAAATAAAGCAATAGACGATTTTTATGAGAATTTCAATAGATTGGATAGACCAATTAGGTTTTTCAGCGGATATTAGGCATTTTAAGAATCTATTAATGGACGAGCCAGCTTCTTTTAAGGGGAGCGATCGAGGACCAAGCCCCGTTGAATATTTATTAACGGGAATTGGGGGGTGTTTGGGTGCTAGCTTTATTTACTGTTGTAAAATTAACGAATTGAAAATAAAATCGCTCAATATTGTTGTAGATGGAACACTTACGCATAAAGGTCCATACAATTTGCTGCAATTAGATCACATAGATGTAGAGCTGAATGTTAATGAAATAGAAGAGAAATATAAAAAAAAATTAGATAAGTGTATTGGTCTTTTTGAAAGTTATTGTGTTATTTCGAATACTCTTTCAACTGGATTGTCTATTGCAACAACTGTGAATTATTAACTCTTAAAAACGATGATTTGTTTTGGGATTTGCAAATCTTCTTCCGTGTCTATGCAAATAATGGCGTAGATCTTTAAATTTATCGCTAAAGATAAAAGTCGCTTGCTCAGGATTCCATCTAAAATTAAAAATTTCACATCGGAGTACTCGTTCAATTTTTCGTAAACTTCCGCGGTATCTAACTCAAAAACTATATTTTGTTTGGAGTTGATACCAAATGCTTTCTTTGTGTTTCTAGAGTTATCTAAGTAGTCTGGAATTTTTGAATGCTTGTCAAGTTTCAATATTTTAATCAGGTTTTTGTGTTTATCCTTAAAGAATCTACCCCTTTTCTTAGTTCCGATTTCTTTCTCTTGAATAACGGCTTCTTCAAATTCTGCTTTAGTGCTTTTTATGATGTCAGCTACTGGTCTTTTGTTTTGTAACGCTTTAATCATTTGTTTTCGCGTTAAATCTTCAACCTCGAATCCATCGGGAGCTCTTGCAACATAATCAATGTGAGCAACTTGTAATAATTCGTTGAGAATTATCGTACCGCCGCGGTCTCCGTCTAAAAATGCTGTAACCGGAGTTTTTTTCCTTGATATGTCTATGATAGATTTTGGGATTTGAGTGCCCTCAACGGCGATTGTATTCTTAATACCGATTCTTAGCAAATTTAAAACATCTGCGCGACCTTCAACAATTATTAAATCTTGACTTTCTTCCATCTCAGGTCCCGCGGGTAAATTATCGGGTCCCCACTTTTGTACTTCACTCACTCTAATATCTTGAGAGATTTGTTCTTCGATTTCTCTTGGTTCGGGAGTTTTTTCGTCCCACTCTTTTAATAATTCGGTTGCTCTCTCAATAATTTGCTTTCTTTTGTCTTCTCGAATATCGTTTATTGCTTCAAGTTTTACACTGGCCGAGCAGGGTCCAACTCTGCTAACGGTTTCGATTGTCGCAGCCAATAGCGCGGTCTCTTTTCTCGTTAGGCTCGAAGGGATGATAATTTCCCCGCTAGAGACGCCTTCTTCCGCTTCGATTGTTACTTCGATGCGACCGATACGTCCGCTTTTTTGTAGCTCCCTCAAGTCTAAATCAGACAAAAGACCTTCGGTTTAGACGATATACCGAAGTGGTTATATCATTGTCCGAATATGGCTCCGACGATATCGCTCTTTTCAACAACTCCATTTACTGTATAACTAGCAATTATATTGTATTTAGTAGTGAAGCTTGATTCGTGAGTATTATTATCTGGAATAATTAATCACACTCCTTTTTTTTTTATTTTTTATTTAATTGATGAGTAATTTTTTTCTATTTAGTGAGTTTTGATGTGTTTATGTGAATGGTGATGGTGATTGTGAAATTATAACTATTGAATTTTCACAAGTAATTAAATTCTGTTATTTCTAAAAAACGAACTATTAAATATATTTTTTATTCTTTTACATCTTCAAAATTCATTCTAACTAAGTTATAGTATATCATAAGCGTATTATCGAATTTTTTATTTTTAGATTGTTGATCTAAATTTATGTACTGGGATGAGAAAATTCTTGAACGCGTGTGTAAAAATATTGTTCCTAAGGTGTATAAGATGACATACGAAACCGAAATTGGTAATTTTTATGTGTATCTTTCAAATTCGAATAACGACATGATTTCGGGTAAAGTTGCGTTTTTTCCTAGTTCAAAATGATTTTGTTTGTCCAACATTCACTTCTTTTTTATTTATACGAGTCTTGAAGTTATGAAAATAGTTTTAAGTACTCCCTAATTTATCTAAACCAATAATGATTGAGAAAATTCTTGTTTTCGGTGGGAAAGGTGGTGTAGGAAAAAGTTCTATCAGTAGTGCTACTGCCGTAAAAATATCAGATTTACTTCCGGATAAAAAAATCCTTTTAATCTCGTTCGATATTGCGCACAATTTAACCGATCTATTTGGAGTTGAAGTTGGAAACGAATTATACCAGATTAAGGATAATCTTTGGGTAATTGAACCCGATCCTCACATTTACGCAGAAGAATATACCAGAGATTTCGCTGAAAAAGCGAAAAAACTGATGAAAAAAATGCCGCTTGTAAATTTAATTCCAAAATTAGAGGAATATATAGACGAGACTTTCAACGCTAATTCAATCCCAGTAGCACTAAAAAACGCCATATTTTTCCAAAAAATTCTTGACGCTGAAGAAATTAACGATCAAAACTTACAATTCGATATTATAGTATGCGATTTTCCACCAACAGCTAATATGGTAGCCCTTTTCGAGATACCGGAAGATCAGGTAAAAGGCATTATGAAATACTCTCTCAAAGTCTTCGCGCAAATACGCGGGACGATGAGAAGGATGACAGATGTAGCTTCTAAAATATTGAATCCGTTTGGGCAAGAAGATCGAGAAGAAAGAAGAGGATTAGCTGATGATCTCCTCTATATGATGAACGAAGTAGAAAAGCGAGGAGAAAGGATTACTGAACTAATAAAAAATGTGGGATCGTTAAGGTTGGTGACGATTGCAGAGAAACCATCGTACGAAGAGATAAAAAGGGCTCGTGAATTGACTGAAAAATACATTAAAACAGACGGAGTTCATGTTAATATGCTTATTCCCGAAGGTGCTGCCGATCATTGCGATTTTTGCAGTATTAAACATGATAAACAAAAAAAATACCTCAAGCAAATAGAGAACGACTTTAAAAACTTAAAAATATGGAAATCTCACTCCTTAAGAATCGAGCCAATAGGCTTGGAAGGATTGAGTTCTTTAGCGAACGAAGTTTACGGTGTAGTAAACGATGTTAATGAAATTTTAAATCCATAAAAAAAGAATAACTCTTATAGAATAAATTCTTCAATAATTTTGATTCAATGCAATACTCAAAAAAGGAAATAGAAATGATGTAGTATGGAATATCAATACAAAATAATACTCATTGGTCCTAGCGCCGTCGGAAAGACAAGTCTTCTTAATAGATTTATACACAATAAATTCTCGCAATCTTACAAGCTTACAATAGGTGTGGATTTCATGAATAAAGAGATTACAGTTGGAGATTCGACCCTTAATTTAAATATATGGGATATTGGTGGTCAAGATCGGTTTAAAGCCGTGCGAAAAAGCTTCTATAGCGGAGCAAGCGGGGCTTTATTAATATTTGACTTAACAAGAGCCTCGACATACGAAGGAGTTATTGATAAATGGTATCCCGAAATGATGCAGTTCGCGTTGTCCAAAGTTCCG
Organism: Promethearchaeia archaeon; assembly: GCA_029856375.1. Lineage (GTDB taxonomy): Archaea > Asgardarchaeota > Lokiarchaeia > Sigyniarchaeales > SOKP01 > 6H3-1. Next base: position 4,254 of record JAHQWX010000087.1, read on the forward strand.
TTTATATTAATAGGAAATAAAAAGGATCTTATCGGAGATGTAGGTCAAGCGGTTGAGTCAAATATTCCTGAAGAATTTGCAGCAAAAAACGAAAGTATTTACATCGAAACTTCAGCGAAAACTGGAGAAAATGTCGAAGAAGCGTTTGCAAAACTAGCCCAAAGGATCCTCCCGAATTCTTCTTCTTAATAATAATTGGTTTAATTAAGTTTTCCTCGAATGACTTATTCATGACCTTCACATTTTTTAATTTTTCTTACTCGAGAAAAATTAGTAAGACTTAATTAATATATCAAATAATTAAAATAATGGAAAATCATCGAGAAAAATTAGAAAGATTTAATATAAATCAAAAGTCGGCCATGGGAACGATAGTCTTATGTATTATGGTCGATGTTTTAGGATATTCGATGATCTTGCCCTTATTGCCGCATATTATTAACGAGGTTTTTGGGGCGCCTCCTCTTTTAACTGGTATAATAATTGCTTCGAATGCAGCTGCAGCATTTTTATTCGCTCCAATCTGGGGAAAACTAAGCGATATATACGGGAGAAAGCCTCTTTTACTAATTTCTCAATTTGGAACTCTTGCTTCTTTCATATTGTTAGGATTATCAAATTCAATTTTTATGATTTTTACATCTAGAATCCTTGATGGCGTGTTTGGAGGACAGATCCCTGTAATCCGAGCCTATGTTAACGATATAACGGAAGCAGAAACTCGTTCAACTCAAGTAGGAAAATTTACGGCTGTAATGGCTTTCGGTATGATTTTCGGTCCAGCTATCGGCGGAATTGCGGGAAATGTAATTTGGCAAATCCCCCCTTTTATCGCATCAGTGCTCTCATCAGTTTCAATTATATTAGTCTTGAGATTCTTAGTCGAAAGTATGCCTAAAGAGCGAATTTTAGAAATAAAGGAAAGAAAAAAGCAAAATATGGAACAGAGTGGAGATGATAAATCTAATGTCCTTACTAAAGTCGTCGTTCTCCGATTGGGGATGGTATTTCTTATGAATTTTGTCGTCGTTTTATTTAATACGAGCTTTCCTTATGTCCTTGGGGCTAGATACGGTTTAGCTATTGTCTTTATTGGGTTGTTTGCGGCAACTTCAGGCGTTATTATGATAATCGTAGGTGCTGGTTTGATGAAACCTTTGAATACTAAATTTGGAGAATCGAAAATGTTTGTTTCAGCAATAATTATTGGAATTAGCGTTTCTTTATTGTATCCGTTCATGATCGAAGCGTGGTGGTTGTTTATTTTTATATTTCCTTTTGTTTTCTCGAATGTATTTACTCGGACGATTACTCAAACTGCGCTCAGTAAGGCTGTCGAAGAAGATAAACAAGGAGTTGTGTCAGGTTACGCTTCTAACATGCAATCTATTGGCCAAATTATTGCTCCGATTCTTGCTTATTCATATTTAGATGTAGGAACGATATTGTTCTTAGGATTAACCGTGGACGCGTATTTTCTTATAGGTATAACTTGCGCTCTATCGATGTCCATACTACTCGTCCTTGGAATAATTGACATTCGAAAACATTCAAAGGATTTTTCCAAACCAAAACAATTAGAAACAAAGAATTAAAAAAAAATGCTAAAGCTCCTTCTTCCATAGCTGATTTTTCTACAAATTTCTTGAGAAAATATTTAATAGTTATCTCTGATATTCAATTTTATGGGAAAAATAATGTTTGAAAAGCCTTATATCCAATTAATATTGTTGAATATCTTTCAGCAGAAATCCTAAATCAAAAGAAATTTAAAAAAATCTAGATTTAATTATGAAAGTAAAAAAGAGGTTATGAAATAATGGAAATATCTAGTCTCTTCATTCCTAACGAAAAAATTCGCTCTATTATTAATTCAGATTATGAAAATAATCAATTTATGAATTTAATGAGGGAAATCACTATTGAATCTATTGAGTCAAATTCTATCTATAAGAAATTAGTTGAAAATGAAAAATTTAATCCTGATGATCTGAATAAATTAGACGATTTAGCCCAAATTCCTTATTTACCTTCTCATCTTTTCAAGGAATCCGTAAACATGTTTAAGAAATTCTTAAAAATACCTTTAAACTCTCCAGAGTTTAATATGTGGAACGTGTCATCGTGTACATGTGGAGATCCCTCCCTAGTTGGACGTTCAATAGATGATAACGAATTTTTAGCGAGTATGACGATTAAGTGTATTTATGATTTCATACCAATTCCAAAAGATCAATGGGACAACACGCACTCGTTTAATTTCTCTCCGAGTATTAAATTCTTGAATAGAATTGCACAGAGGTATACTAAAATCAGACCGGTTGTATTATATAGCAGTAATTTACATAAAATCACAAAAAGAATGTCAAATCCGTATTTCTTAATTAAATTTTTTCCAATAAAGGCGATTAAAGAGATCATTAAAAGACGTAGCCTTGTAGGAGCTTTTGGAATAAATTCGAAATATGTAATTGAAAAAATCAATAAAAATCTGAAAAAACCAAAAGAGAAACAAAAATTTATCTCATTTGGCGGGAGCTTACAATTATTAAACAGTTTTATTACTAAATATTTAGTAGAACGCAACCTAAAATTTAATCTTCCTGATAGTGTTGTCAATGTAGGTGGTGGGGGATGGGATGGACATAAATCTCAATTGAAATTTCCTCCAATAGACAAAGCAAAATTTGTTTCCGATTGTAACGAAAAATTAGGGACCAAAGCTGAGAGGATCACTGATATATATGGGTTTACCGAAACTCCAATTATTTTCGGCAGTCACTGGTCGGAAAAACATCAAGACTTCATTTTCCATTGTCCACCCCAAGGAAAAATTATAATTAGAGATTTAGAAACTCAAGATCCTCTTAAAACGATAGGAGATGAGGGTTTTCTCGAAGTACTTACACCTTTTGGAGTAGATGCGTCAGTAAATC
>JAHQWX010000088.1 GCA_029856375.1 Promethearchaeia archaeon
AACAATTCTTCTTTGCAATCATCAATCTGGAACATCAGACTCACTAATTTTTGGACGCTTAAAAATCTTTCGCGAAACTAAATAGAAATTATTAACGAAATCGATTAAAAAAAATTAAATGAAAGAAAAAAAATATAAAACCCACTGCTTAAATATATTCAAAAAATTGATCTAATTTGGTATTTTTTTTATGAATGTTTATAAGAAGAGGATTTTAATTCAAATTTTAGCTATTATTTTCTTTTTTTTAACTAGTTTTATCTTAATAGATATTAGAAAAGAGCCCCCTCTTATAGAAGATGAGAGAGAAATTGTTTCTTTTGAAGAACCTTTTAAATCTGCGGGAAATTGGCTCCCAAACGGGACTGCTATTTGCACTCATCCCGTAGTATCATATTATGATCCAAAAATTGCATCTGATGGGAGTGGCGGAGCAATAATGTGCTGGTATGATGTATTTGGCATCTATAATTATATATATGCGCAGAGAATTGATTCGGATGGTAATCCAATGTGGGAGCCAAACGGAACAATAGTGTGTAATTCAACTGGAGATCAAAGATTTTGTGAGATAGCTGGCGACTCTGAAGGGAATGCATATATTGCATGGAGAGATTGGAGGAATACATTAGATTTTGATATTTATGTGCAGAAAGTCAATTCAATGGGTGGTATTGAATGGGATGCTAATGGAACGGTTGTATGTAATGCTACAGGTGATCAACAATCTATTGATATTTGTTCTGACGGAGATGGTGGTGCAATTATTACTTGGGTAGATTTTCGAGATCCTGGTGGAGATATTTACGCGCAGAGAATTGATAAGGAAGGAAATTCTATTTATGAAAAGAATGGCACTTGTGTATCAAATGTTTTTATTAATCAATATGAACCAAGAATTGTAGAAGATGCGAATAATGGTGCCATTATCACTTGGTATGATGGTAGAAATGGTAATAATGATATTTATGCACAGAGAATTGATGCAGATGGTAATATTAAGTGGGAGACAAACGGGACTACCATTTGTAATGCTACTGGTGGCTCCAACCAACAAAGATACCCCGGGATTTGTTCAGATGGTCTTGGAGGAGCCATTATTACTTGGGATGATGAGAGGAATGGGATTAGCGAACATGACATTTTTACTCAACGGATTGATGGAAATGGTCAAATTCTGTGGACACCTAACGGTACTGGTATATGTAATCTTACTTCTTCTTATCAAACAAATCAGAAAATTTGCAGTGATGGAAATAATGGAGCTATAATCACTTGGCAAGATCAAAGACATGAAATTAATAAAGATGATGTTTATGCTCAAAAGATCGATCAAAATGGCGTTGTTCAATGGTCTGCAAACGGTTCTGCGGTTTCTATAACCGAAAAGGACAAATTAAATCCTCGTATTGCTAGTGATGGAAGCGGTGGGGCTTTTATATGCTTTCAAACCCAAAATAGAGAAGGGCAACTTGATATTTACACTCAACATATAAAAAGCAATGGTGAAATAGAATGGAATATTGATGGGATGTTCATTAAACGATCCAAGGGAATTATTGTTTCGGATGAATTCGAGATGTGTTCTGGTGGAACTGGAGAAGCAATTATTGTTTGGGGTGATAAAAGGGACGGTCAAGATATATATGCAACTAAAATAATCGATATGCCTTTGGCGACTCATCCTACTGATGATACAACTGACATAAATGGGACAGAAACAATAAATTGGGACTTCTCTGGGACACCCACAACTTCAAATGGAAGATATCGAGTTTATTCAAATGATACAAATGGAAATGATTATGTATGGCAGGATTGGACAAGCTGGTCTGATGGTATAACAGAGTCAGTTTCAATAAATCGCTCAAGACCAGGGATTTTCTATTATCAAGTCGAGTTTCAAGATAATGAATACTATTATGGAGGATACGATGAAGTTATAATAACAGTGCTTGATATTGCACCAGTTACTAATTGCCCTCCCGATATTATTACATATATGTCCGCGTGGGAGACTATACAATGGATTATTTACGATGATTTTTGGGATGGGCAATTTCGCGTGATAGCAAATGATACAAACGATAATCCTTACGTGTGGATGGATTGGAATCCTTGGAAAAATAATACAGTGATTAATGTTCCAATTAATAGAATTGCCCTAGGGATTTATGAATACACTATTGAGTTCAACACAACAAGCGGTGAAACTGGCACGGATTCGGTGCTGGTTACAATAACTAATGCAACAAGTGCTACTGACAATGGTAATGGTGGGGGCGGTGGTGGAGATCTGCCTCCTGATGGGACCGATGGAGAATTATTAATACACATAATTTTATTATACATTTTTGCGAGTATCGCAATTGGTTTAGGTGTTGCTACAGTATTTCTTTTATTAAGATTGAGGTTAAGAACAGTTCAGTTTGGAGAGATTATCGAAAATTTAGAGAAAAAATTAGGTATAAAAAAAGATATACCTATTGAGAGAAAGACTGAGAAAGCTAAAACAAAACAAGAGGATAAAGCTAAAACAAAAGATACAAAAAAAAGTTAAGCAGTCTCTCCTATTGGTCCACCTTGAAGCTTCTTATAATGATTTAGAACTGCTTGTCGAGAAGCATAAACGAATGCTCGCTTCACATTAACGCCTGTGATTGCGATCGTTTCGTAGCATAGGGTCGCGGACAACCTAGCCTTATCGAGAACCTCTCTAATTTTTGAGATTTCAATTATGCCTTCAAGGTCGCGCTTGTTTGCGCAAACAACCAATGGAACCTCCGCGGGATCAGCAATGCTTGCAGAAATTAATTTATCTCCGTAGAATTTCAGCAATTCTTTGACGCTCCAAATGTTCTCGTCCCATTGGTCTATAAGACTGTCCCAGAAGAAAATGACCGCGTCAGTTCCCTTGAGAACCGTCTGTCTCTGAAATTTATGCCTTCTCTGTCCAGCTACCGTATAAACTTGGAACACTACATTGCTTACTCGTGCAACTACTCTGTCAAAGAACAATGTTCGTCCCGTAGGATCAGCTATCTGCTGCATGTCTCCCGAAGCCAATCCTTCCTTTTTGTAGACCCACTCAAGTGCAGTGGTCTTTCCCCCTAAAGAAGGACCCCAAAACACGATTTTAAACACAAGAGTTCCGTCTCCCCTACGCGATGGCATATGTTCGTTCTCTCCTACTATTAGTTTTTTAAAAACCCATAAATTTTGTTTAATTGCTAATACTTAAGTTATATAATTTAAATTATATAAAATTATTTACACAACACGGTTTAAGACAAATACAAAGGAAAGCTTTTTAAGAATTTTACGCTCCTAATGAAAATTATTTAATTATAAAGAGGAATATTTATTTATGCGAAACCAAAATAGCAACGAAGAAATTGAACAAACAGAGAGAGAGCAAAAAAAAATAGTTCGGTATCCTTTTTGGGATTTTATTTTAGAGATTATTGAATTTATTATTATGTGTTTCGTAATTGCAGGTATAATGTTTGTTATCTTCGTTTTGATTATTGGGTGGGTCGAGGTATTTAACAATTTATCAACTATTGCTACTATAATGTTCCAACCATCTTTATTAGGTGCCTTTTTTCTATGGGTTTCAATAACTAAAAGAAAGAAATTTAAAGACATTCTAATGGGAAAACCTAAAATACCAGAGAAAGGCCACCGATGGTTTTACTATTTTTTTATAATTACTTGGTTTATACTCCTTGCAGGTTTTTTTACTTTATTATTATTAGGTTGGATATTATTTGAACCTAATTTACCCGAATTTTGGTTAGATATCTACTCAGGAGTTCTCTTGGCACCGATTGTAGAAGAAATCGTTTATCGGGGGTATATCTATTTGCGATGTGATGATATTTATCAGGGGGGGAGAATTTATTACGAGTGGAAATCGAAGAAATACGATGAAGATGGCAAGCTTGTCGAAAGGACATTCATGACATTCGAAATAACTTACGCTGCTGTATTATCCTCCGTTCTTTTCTCAGTTTCCCATGTCCAATATATGCTAAGCGGATTTACTGCACCTTTCTTATTTATTGAAGGTTTAATTGGTGGATTATTATTCTGTAAATTTAGAAACGAGACGGATAGTCTAATAACCGGAATGGTTTTTCACGGGATGTACAACTTTGGAGTTCAATTAATAGGGTCAACAGTCTTCCTTTTTCTGTTAATTAATCCCGCATTACATTAAAACACCATCTGCACGAAATCATCTATTTGACTAAGAATTGTTCGGATTTTTTCTCTAATAATACCAGGTTTAAAATCCGGATGAGCTTCAAGAATTTTAGAAACAACTTTCTCCGCTTGGATTCCTAAACTAGATAATTTTTTATGCTTGGTGTTTTTGGGATCGTATTCGGGAATCGGAAAGTCCAACGGTCGCTTGTGGATGTGCCTACTGCTTTTCACAATCTTGATATTTTGGCTCATCAGTAGAGAATTTAATACGCTTGCTATGTAATAAGCCTCTTCTTTTAAATCAGTATAAAAATAGTAATTTTCAGAGCCTATTATTACTTTCTGCACTTCGTTATTAATCACTGCAGATTTGATATTAGATCCACTGGCGTTGTAAACGACTAAATATCGCTTATTTGCGTTCTGCTTTGTTATTTTGTTCCAATAATTAAGGTTGTCGATTAAGGTGCTAATGTCGCTCGTTTTTTTCTTTAGCCTCTGATAAATCTCGTCGAGTTTGAAATAAGTTGTTTTCCCGAGAGGAAATTTTTCGAGATACTCTCTGTTGAATTCTAATTCTTGGTTAATTGGGAGGAAAGCATTGCGATATTTTTTAATTCCAAAAGGGACCAGATCTTTATTTAAAAAAGTAATAAAGTGGAAAATTTTTTCGATTTTTTCTTCGGTGTAGAAAATATCGTTCCAAGGTTCTTTTGATTGTTTTAAAGAATCTAAATCTGGAGAAATCACTAATACACTTCCCGCTTCCTGAAGTTTATCTATGGAGAAGAAAACTAACGCTCGCGGAACCAGAGTTGCTCCTTGAAAGAATTTTGACTTATAGAAGCTTTCGGACATTTTATTTAATTTATTATATTGGTCTATCGGCACAAACGATTTGGCTCCACGCTTGCCTGCTTCGATGGGAATGTATTGCGTTTTCTTTGCTAGCTTTAAATTGGCATTAAAAATTTTCGCGCTAACGGGAAATTTCTTATCAGATACTTTTTTTATGCGATAATTTGCCTTGAGTATTACGAAATCCATGTTAAAAAGACTGTAATCTTCGAAATCCCATACTTCCAAATCGCTATAATTCTTAAAAGCCCGGAACTCGTAGCAATGATCACCCGTTAGAAGGCTTTTTGTGACGATAAGAAAAATCGTACCGCCATCTTTAAGGAACAATTTAGATGTTTGGTAAAAAAACAAAGCGGCCAACTCAATGTGAGTTATGTATTGGCTTTTGGGCTTAATATCTAAATCTCCAGCTAAATTTCTCAGAGTGATTTGATATTCTTTATCGCTAATGTCTTTATAAGTCAACCAGGGTGGATTCCCTATTATTAAATCGAATTTATTTTCAAAGCTATTATAGAGAAAGCCTGAATTTTGCTCTGGATTTAAGGAATCAAACCTAAAAAGATTCAGTTCGGGGATAAATCCATCTAATTCAACAGTAAAATTTAAGGTATTCAAAATAAGATTAGTTAAAGATGTTAAAACTGCAATTGGATTAATATCTAACCCGTAAATGTTATTTAGCGCTTCAATCTTTTCTTTTTCATTCGTTTTAGAATTTAGAATGTTATGTATTATCTCTACTAAAAATACACCCGAACCACACGAACAATCGATTACTTTTAATCCTAATGAATATACATCTTCAATCATCAGCCTTGCTAATTTATACGGTGTATAATACTCCCCCCTTTCGTGTCGAGCAGATGGATTTACGATTTCTTGATAAATCGAAAAAAATAGATCTTCTTTTTTGAACTCGTATTTTTTTATTAATCTATCTATTGAATTGGGCAAGTATTCGTCGTTTGACACCCAATTAAATAAATCGGAAAGCTGCAAATCCTTAAGCTTTTTCTCAACCACGGATTTCAATTTATTAAAGTTATATTGTTCGAGATATGAAGACACAATTGTTGTTAATAGGTAATAAAAATAAGAATGGTACAAAAACAAGTCTTGGTCGAGATTCTCAGCATTATATATATTTTTAAAAGTATTTATCCAATTCTCGTAGCACTTAGCGAAAATCCCCCCCAATTGTTTTCTTAATTGATTTAAGTAATTAATTGAATCCTGAAAAAAAGTGGATTCGGTTCCAAATAAGTTTCCGATTGCACTAGAATCAATTAAGTTGTCCATATTAAATATTAATAGAATGAATTATAGATAACTCTTTTTCTTCGTTATGAACAATTTTTTCTTTTTTAAAATCTTCAAAATTAGCAATTGGAACGGATTTAAGAGCGTTTTCTTTATAAAACAATAATGTTTTAATAGTCGATTGCCTCACTATAATATTATAATAATTTCACTTTTTTCGCGAGAAAAAGAGGGTAAAAAAAAATGAGTTCGCTCAAAAAAGGAGAGAAAATACTAGAAACTCTCAAAAGAATTAACGAAGAAATCGAAGTCGACAATTCGGTTGCAGAAAAATTAAAAAAGATCGAAGAAGCTAGAAAAATGCCCATAAATCTGTTCCCTTTTAAGGAAACTAGGGAAGCATTACTCGAAGAATTGGAGAAAGTTAAAGAAAAACTAATCTCTGTCGACGGAATGAAGCAGAAGAATCTTATAGACAGCGCTAACGCTTTAATAGAGACTTTAAAAAATTTTAGAGGCAACTTAGAAGCGAGCAAAAAAGTGGATTATTTATTTAAGAAAAGGGAAGACGACCCCTTTCTCATCGAGAAGGCTGCACAATAACTACACATTTTATTAAACTCCTTATCTACCCTTTATTTAATTTAATTAACCCCAATTACTCTTGTAACCCGTTCCGCCCGGTGGCCAAGAAAAAATTATCGCTTCGTCTGCGCACACATACCAACAAGAAGCGCACTCCAAACATTTCTCCAGACTTTTCACTTTAGCTTTCTTGTTAACGATCTTAAAACAACTTGCCAGACATACTTTTACGCAGTTCGCGCATCCGGTACATTTTTCTTCGTTT
>JAHQWX010000089.1 GCA_029856375.1 Promethearchaeia archaeon
CTGACTTGATGTTTCCTACTCCTATGGCACCCGCGGCTTGATCCAAAGCACCCATTGCAACAACGGTTTGTGTTGTTAATCCCAATTCTGTTGCTGCTGAAGTTTGAATGTCTCCGGCAGCTTCACCCGATAGCTTGATCTCAGGTAATTGATTTTCTGAAATGTCTAAATATTCAAGCATTTCAGGCCACCATTTTTCAGTATTGATATCCCAGTACACAGTTGAAGTGATAAGAGAACCTTCACAGACGAAATCTCCGGTCATCTTGTGAATTAAGTAATCTTCTACTAGAAGGTATTTGTTTACTTTATTGAACAACTCTGGTTCGTGTCTTTTAAGCCAGAAGATCTTTGATGCAGGCCATGTCGGGACGATTTTGACCTGACCCGTTATTTTGTAACTATCCTCGAAATGTTTATCAAGTATTTCTGCTTCTTCTTGAGCCCTATTATCGAGCCATACAATCGCATTCCTTAATGGATTTCCTTCCCTATCGATCGGAATTAAAGTCTCTCCTTGTGCAGAAATCCCTACTGCTTTAATATACTTTGGGTCAACCTTAGATAGAGAAAGAATTTCAGAAACGCAAGTTCTAAATGCGTTCCACAATGCCTCCGCTGGAATCTCTACTTCTAAAGGTGTTGGCGTAATTAGTTCGTATTCCTCAGTTTTTGTACCGACAACTTCTCCATTCGCGTTAAAAAGACAAACCTTTGTTGCTGTTGTCCCAGCATCCACACTTATAATGTAATCCATTTATAATCACAATATCTTTTCTTTTGATATAATTCCAAAATATATTGGTTATTTAGATTTCAGTTTTTATTAATTTAAATGTTCCAATACTTGCTAATTTTGAAAAAATGTTTAAATGAACTTATGGTCTAATAATAAACATTCATATCGAAATTATCCAAAAAAACTCATCTTTTCACTTTGAAATAAAAAAAAAATGTGGAAAAATAGAGTAGAAAACTTGATGAGGAATTAAAAATGACTGAAAATAAAAGTAAATTTAATGGAATAATCCCCGCGATTATTACTCCCTTCACAGCTGATAAGAAAATCGATGAGGAAAAATTCGTAGGGAACTTAAAATTCTTGCTAGATTGTGGAGTCCATTGTATACTAGTTAATGGAAGTACGGGAATGGCTGGAGCTTTATCAAGAGAAGAGCGAAAAATAACCATTAAATTAGTACTGGATACTGTTAATAAGAAGGTGCCTGTAATTGCAGGTACTGGATCTGCTTCCACGCGAGAAACAATCGAATTTAGTAAGGACGCACAAGAAATGGGCGCAGATGCTATATTAGTTATCACACCCTTTAATTTAATTCCAACTAAAAAAGGATTAATTGATCACTACAAGGCGATTAACGAAGCAGTAAGTATTCCAATTATTTTATACAATCTTCCTCAACACACAGGAGTTGATATCACAGTAGACGAACTTAAGGAGTTATGTAAACTTAATAATGTAGCAGGTTTAAAAGATAGCAGTGGAGACATTAGTCGGTTTGCAGAAATCGTTCGATTATTCGGAGATAGAATCAGCGTTTTAAATGGAGGGGACGATCAAATACTTCCTGCTTTAGCCGTAGGAGCAAATGGTATGATTCTTGCTCTTGGAAATATAGTACCAAAGCAACTCGTTGCTATATATAATAATATGCAGGAAGGAAAATTAACAGAGGCGAGAAACATTTTTCACGAAATTCTACCAATAGCTGGAGCTATCTCAGCTTCAGAAAATTTCCCCTCGCAAGTTTATGAAGCAGTTTCGCAACTTGGCAGAGGCTCTATCTATGTTAGAGAGCCAATAGTTCCTCAAACTAAAGAGGAAAAAGAAATTATTACTCAAGCATTAAAACACGGAGGGCTTTTATAATATTATTAGAGTGTGATAAAAATGGCAAAACCAAAAGTTGGATTAGTTACATTGGCAAGTCCCGTTGAGGATGGAGCCGATAAAGCGGACGAGCGACAAAAAGTCGCCATCGAAAGTCTTAAAAAGAAGGATCTTGATGTTGCGACAACTAATGTCATCGTATCTCAATTAGAAGCCATCGATGCCGTATCCACATTAGACAAAGAAAGCATAGATCTAATGGTAATACTTCACGGTACTTGGGTTTCTGATCTACTCCAATTAACCATTGTTAATGGAACAATTAAGCCTATTATACTCTGGGCAATTCCTTACGCCTCGACTTATTCGTTAGCAAGCGTTCAGCATTTAGCTAGTCTGATGAAACAATTGGAAATTCCCTATAAATATGTCTACGGCGATTTAGATAGTGATGAAGTAGCAACGACAATAGCCAAATACGCTAAAGTTTCTCAAGTAGCATCACAAATTCGATCGTTAAAGATAGGAGTTATTGGTCCTTCAAGAACTACTTGGAGGGTTACGGGTCCAACAGACACAACATTTGACGAGATTGATTTAGCATTCTTATTAGGTCCCGAAATCATTCGTTTAGATATTCAGGAATTTCTTTCAACTATAGACTCGATTAGCGATGATGAGGGCAAAAAAGTCGTTGATTCTATGCGACAATCGGGGAAATTAGGGAAAGTTGAAGTAAAGGAGAAAGCATTAATACAAGCGGCGAAATCGTACTCTGCTATAAAAAAGATTAAAGAAAAATATAAATTAGACATCGTCTCTGTAAAATGCTATCCCGATTATCCTGGTTTAGTTTGCTTAGCTAGCTCGTGGCTTGCTGAAGAAGATGAAATATGTGGTTGTGAGGGAGATGTAGGTCATAGCATTATGCAATTTGTCCTATCAAAATTCGCTGATGCTCCTTCTGTACTTATTGAACCCGTCATGATAGATGAAGAAACAGATTCTCTTCTCCTAAGACATTGTGGAAACGCTCCGCCCAGTCTATCTTACGACATTGAAAAGTTATATCTGACACCCGTAACGGAAGAATCAGGTGTTGTCATAGAGACTGTGCTGAAACCTGGGCTTGCGACATGGGCGACTTTGTGGGGTAGTAATGGCGAATATAAAATGTTCATCTCTACAGTAGAGAGCATTGGAATGGACGAAAGTAAATGGAAGAAGCTGGGAGGAGGTTGCCTTGCAAGCCTTAAGCACAAAAAAATGAACGCTGAAGACTTTTGTTATCTTTTAGTCCAGCGAATTGGAGTGGATCATCACGCTCATATCGTTCTTAAAGATATAAGAGAAGAATTGCTAATTCTTTGCGAGCTTATGGGGATAGAAAGTATCTCTCTTTAGGGCAGAATTAATAAAAACCAGTTTTAAATTAACAAATCTTTTTTATTATTTTCTTTTTAAAGGAAGTTTACCATTCCAGATATTTGTAGATAGAGTAAATAGGCAAGAAACACGATTAAAATTATGAAAATTATTGTAGTGTAAAACCTCCATTTGATAGAAAGTTTGCCTCTTTTTTCTTCTCGATAAATAAAAAGTAGTAAAATGGCTCCAAAAATTATGATTGAAAAAAGAATCGTGAAAATATTCGGGATGAAACCCAATATAATACCAACAACTGAGCCAAATATAGCAGTGTAATAAACCATTTGTACTAAGAATTTCTTTTCCGGATCTTCGCCGGCTTGTGCTCGAAATATGGGGAATGCTAGCACAAATGAGACAACTAAGCCTATAGGAAGCGCGTGAAACCACGCTAAATTCAAGTAAATCATCGAGAGTACGAACCCTACAATGAACACGACGATAATTACCCCTCCCCACATATATTTCCAATATCTTTTAAGATACTCAATTAAATTCTTATAAAATTGCACTAACTTTGCTTTTATTTTCCTGAAGAAGTTCAAGAAAGCTAATTTGAACGCGTTCCATTTTTGTAGAATGTAATCCACGAATTTTCCAAATATTTCTTTCATTTCTTCAAAAAGGAAAAGAAACGGGTAGAGCAGAAGCGTGATTACTAGAAAAAGAGAGCTCCAAATATACGATAAATAAATGTGATACACAACTAAGCTTAAAAGCGAAAAAAATGCAATCCAGAAAATAAAGGCTTTTATTGAATGTTCTTTGAATGGTTTGATAACTGCAGCGAAGAATAATAACATGATTAGACACGAAAGCGTCAAATTGAATGTTAAGACAAAAAGCGGAATCATTAACTGAACAACGGTTTCCAGATAAATAAACGATACAATGGATAAAAGACCGCCAATGCTCAAAAACGATATTCTTCTTATTAATATTCGAGATTTTTCCTCGAAAATCTTCAATTCTTTGTCGATATAACTTATTAGAAATAATATAATCAGTGATGCTATAACTAAGTCAATGACAAACATCAAATCAGCAGTTACATAAAACAAAGGCCAAGAGATGGCTGTAGCATATAATGCTAGAATGATGGTTTTTTGTATTTTTTCCTTATGAAATTTTACATAATTCGTGAAGCTTAGCATGTACAACAAATATGAAATCTCAAGAACGCACAAAACAATTGTAAGTGGAATACAAGACACAACGATGAACGGAAGAAAATTCAAAGAAATCAATAGAGGAATCAAAGAAGCCATCCAGATGATTGATATTATAATATTAAACATCCATGATGCGATTTTTATGGTTCTGGACCATTTCTCTGGAAGAAATTTGAAGAATTTTTCGTCGAAGGTCATTAAGATGTGAAGGGAAAGCCCGATTATTAGTAATTGAAGCTCGACTGATGCAAATACTAACGATCGTTGTAAAAAGACCATTAAAAACGCGTAAAAAATAATTCCCAAGAAATGTTGAACTAAAGTTCTAACCTTGTTGAACCTTTCAATTTTTTGTTCATTCTTGCTATATAGCTTTAATGCAGAAAAAATCGCGTAATTAGTATAAAATTGCATCGTAAAGAACACGAATAAGTTCAGCCACAGAAATTCTGGGTTAAGAATTATAAATTCATTCAAATATAATAGCAAAAATATGGATAGCAGAAAATAACAGAGTGCGTGAGTTAAATACGCGTATTCTTTCCTGACATATTCTAGTAAATAAATGTCGAATAATGTTATCGCAAATAAGACAATCAATGAAATTAAGACGCTTTCGAATAGGCTATAAAATAGAAAAGCAACTTCGAGGTATAAACATATTATGATGAAAGAGAATCCTTTATCCTTAAATTCAGGATTTTTTTCTCGATAAAGCAAAACATCTAGAGCATGAATTATGTAATAAGCAAGAATGGTTTCGAGTATCACTAATAAACTCAAATTAAAGAGGTTTAATACAAAAAATACGGTGGATATTGTAATCCAATACGCCGCGAGAAGGATTTGAAATGTTATGTAGAGTACTAGATCTAATTGGTTTTTAAGATTTTCTTTAATGTTTTTATTAAAGAGCGAATTTAAAAGGAACATCAGGGAAACTGTAATTAATAGAAATAGTAGGATAGTTGGAGTTCCAACGAGCAACACTGAGAATCCTTGAACAAATTCTGCAACTATCTCTGCAACATATAGAGAACCGAGGATAAAAATTGAATTAATAAGATATAATCTAATAAACGAGCTCATTTTTTCGTATTTTACTGAGATTTGAGACAAGAAATACGTGGAAACTATATTTAATGTTGCAATTGATAATGCAAGTAAAAATATATTATAGTGATTGGAAAAAAGAAATCCACATATAGTATTACTAAGTATTAACCAAGACCAAAGAATTAACCAATTTCTTAAATTTTCATTGAGATATTGAAGCAAATATTTATCTACAGCGAATGCTTCACAAAACAAAACTCCACTGAAAATAATTTGAAGTATAAGAACTATAAACAGTGAATCTGCATCAATTCCTATTAAATAGGTCGCAAAATTAACAGAAATTGCTAAAGGAATTGTAAAGTACAGAAATAAGGTTAAACCATTAAGATATTGCGAAAATGCGCTTTCTTTTATCTGTAATCCTGAAAATTCAAGATATTTAAAAGTACACAACAATAAAATTGGCCAAATTATGAGAAAGATAAATATTTGGTTAATCCAAGAGACTGGTATAAGAGCTGAAATAAGCTGCGATATGAAAAATGAGTTGGTGATAAAACACCCTGAATTTACTATCTCTATTACGAATTCTTTTTGAAATACCTCTAAATAGGATTTCTTAACTTTAATATTACCAGATTTAACTAAATACCCGAAGATATAAATTACACCTTGAAGAAAGCTCAAGTAGATAATCATCCAAGTTGTAATTGCTACTGTATGAATAATCGGAATAAGAAGCAAAATCGACTGCAACAGAAATGTAAGAGGTAGGGGTAGAAGAAAGAGCAACAAGTATCGATTTTTGTTTAAAAGGGGATATAGTAATAACACTATTGTCCCGGAGAAGACGAAACATAGAAACATCGGATTTGGCTGAAAAAAGGGAGTTAATAGCGAGGTAACTGATAGTGAGCCTCCAAGCGACATAATTGCCCAGGGGATCTCTCTTTTTATCTCAAATGTCATTTTATAGTGATTAAAAACGAATAAAGAGCCTCCAAATACCGTCACCGCAAAAAATATCGCAAAAAGTTGTAGCCCGGGAATTAAAACAAATGTAAAGAAGGTTAATAGTGAGAAATTTATCACGAGAATAATTGAAATGAGTAAATGAGTGTATTTTTTATTAAGTTTTAAATATTTGGAAGAAAATAGGCTGAATCCTATAATTATAAAAGCGATATTAATTGAGATTGCGAGGTTAAGTATAAGGGCAAAAACGATCGAAAATACTAAGAGAAAAATCCCAAATATTATACTACCATATGCTGCGATTAGAATTGTTGATTTCCTTTTTATATTTGGGAAAATTGAATATATCATCGAGAATATACCACCCACAATTAGAACAATGGATATGGTAATCTCGAGTAAAAACATTAACGCAGTTAAAAAGAAATAGATAAAAACGAAGTTTATAACGCTAACTGCGATCCATAATTTTGAAGTTATATTCCAATACTCTAATTTAATCAATATGGGCATGATAAGAAACAATGCTATAATAAAGAACAATAGAAAAGAAAGCACGATGAGTTCGCCGAATAAATTATACACAAACCAAGCGACTAAGAATAAGCTTTCAGCCCAGAAAAAGAGCAATACTCCATAGAAATGTTCTCTAATCTTAGTATATAGAACCG
>JAHQWX010000090.1 GCA_029856375.1 Promethearchaeia archaeon
AAATATGTGTGATCCCGACAAGAAATATTGATGACACTGCGATTGTAATCGAACGAATTGCAATTCGAGAACAAGTAAAAGACGAAGCACCTTTATTATCACGTAGCGCTCCAAAACGTTTGAATCTTGCAGAAAATATCGAAGATAGAAGAGCTTATATAATGGAAGGCCTTTACGAGACAGGTCCCAAAAAAGCTAAATTGCTAATTGATAATTTTAAGACGCCATTTAAGGTATTTCAAGCAATTAAAAACTCACACATTTTGTTCACAAAAACCGGAAATCCTAAAGGGATTGAGGGACCTTTAAGTAAAATTAAAGGATTTGGGCATAAATATTTGAAAAGAAATAAAGATTTGATATTAGGCGCTAAACAAAAAAAGGTTTCGTAATAAAAATGTGTTTAAAACTTAATCGTCATCTCTCAAATAGAGTCCAATTTAATAATCATTAAATAATTTCAAGCTAATTTTAAACTATATCAATAAATTGTTAAAAAACTATAACAAGAGAGTGAAATTAAAAAATGGGATTGTTAGATGGAAAAGTAGCAATTGTAACTGGCGCTGGACGCGGATTAGGTCGCGAAGAAGTCTTAGCTTTAGCGAAGGAAGGATGTAAAGTATTGGTGAATGACTTAGGTGCTGGATTCGATGGAAGTGGAGAAAGCAAAGTCGCTGACGAGGTTGTAAACGAAGTTAAAGGTATAGGCGGCGAAGCTATTGCTAATTACGATTCAGTTACCGACTTTAATAAAGCTAAAGCTATGATTGATCAAGCAATTAACGAATGGGGAAAATTGGACATTTTGGTCAATAATGCTGGTATCTTGAGAGATAGAATGATTTTCAATATGGCAGAAGCTGAGTGGGACGGAGTTATGGCGGTGCATTTAAAAGGGACCTTTAACATGACGCGACATGTCGCAGAATATTTTAGAAGGGAGGGTAAAGCAGATCCTAAGAGGAAAAACTTCGGTAGAATTATTAATACAGCTTCAGACGCTGGTGTTTTAGGTAATATGGGCCAGGCGAACTATGGAGCAGCCAAAGCTGGCATTGCTGCTTTTACTCTTATTACGTCAATGGAGTTAAAAAAATACGCAACTGTTAATTGTATCGTCCCTATGGCTCGTACCCGATTAACTACTGATGCTACTCCAAAATTTGCTGATACTATGAAAAGAATTGACGCATCTGGTTTCGATATCTTCCATCCATCAAATGTAGCACCTATGATCGTGTTCTTGGCGTCTGATAAAGCGGGTAGGATTAATGGCGAAGTATTTCGAATAGCGGGAGATAAAGTCTGGATACTTCGAGGATGGCATTCTGTTAATAGGATCGATAATGCTGGAAAGCCTTTTACTCCTCAATTACTCTTAGAAAGGATTAAGTCAGAACTCATGAAAGGCATTCCTAAAAAAGAAGATATTATGAGCGTATCAAGTCAATTAGTCGAAAAAATGTAAATTCTCCTATTTTTTTCTTTTTTTTTCTTGTTTTATTTTTATTATTGTGTAATATCCTTTTATTAGTAAAGAATTAAATACTTTATTTTCCATCATAAATTTAATTGGTAATAAATAGGTTTATTGTTTTTAGGGTGGTTTAATATCTTACGACAAGTTTATGTCTTTAAAGACGGAAATGAAATCTTCTCTAGGAGTTATGGAAAAGCGCTATCTCCCGAACTTTTCGATTCTTTATTAAATCAAATTAATAAGGTTGCCTTCAAGGGAGATCGCGATAAAACGGACTTTTTTGATTATTATAATAGCAGAGTAATATACGCGACATCGAATGAGATGAATATTCTTTTTTTCTTTATCAGCTCCATGTCGTTAACTTTTGAAAATCTAAAAGATCAAATGTCGTTGCTAAAAACCGAATTTCTCAACCTATTTAGCGATGTTCTAAAGGGTGAGTTCGATGCTTCGATGTTTGACCTTTTTGAACCAACTTTAGACAAGATACACAGAAATCTTAAACCAAAAATTTCCCTTGTTGGTTTTTCGGGAGTTGGAAAAACTACAATAACTAGGTTAATTAAAGCAGAAGAGATACCCACTGAACATATACCCACAATAACAGGCGATATTTCGACGATAAAAATTGGAAAATTACAATTTAATCTGTGGGATTTTGCAGGCCAAGAAGAATTCAGCTTCTTATGGAATAAATTTATTCACGGAAGCGATGCAGTCCTTTTAATATCAGATTCGTCGATTGAAAATGTAGAAAAATCCAAGTTTTTCGCTGAGCTAATAAAAGAAGAAGCACCTAGAGCTCACGCCGCAGTAATTGCAAATAAACAGGATATACCTGGTGTACTCCCTCCCGACGAAATCGAAAAAAGTTTAGGCATGAAAGCGTATAAGATGATCGCCATAGATCCTGAGAATAGGGAAAAAATGATTACAATTATCGCAGATATTCTTGAAATAAGCGCTGATGTGAGTCCTTTATTACAACCTCTGTTCGAAAGAGATAGACTTTTAGAGGAAACAGAACAAGTCCTCGCTCAAGGAGATTTTACGCTTGCGCTAAAGCATTACGATAGAATTGCCGAATTAAGTTTCGAGATAGGAGATGATAGCTTGGGAAACCAAGTTCTACAAGATGCAGAGCGAATAAAAGAAAAATTAGGGCAAATAAGAGAATCTTCACTAGAAGTTGTTGATTCGAAAACAGCTCAACCCACCCCTCCACCTGCGGCTCCACCAGAGCCTTCTGAAGCACCTCAGACACAAGCACCTCCGTCCCAACCACCCGCAGAGACTTCGGTTACTCCAGCTCCACCGCCTGTAGAGGTACCACCGGAACCTGCACCTGAACCAACTGAACCGCCTAAAAATCGAAAAGGTGAGTTACAAAACGCAATAATGGACCTAAATATCAAATTAACTAAAATTAGTCAAATGGAAATCGATATTGACATGAAAGAAATTGCAGGGGAAATTAGTAGCGAAGTAGCGAAGCAGAAAATAGAGAAAATGGAAGCACTTAAGGCAAATATAGCTAACCAAAAAAAAGAAATTGAAGATTTACTCGCTAAAATGAATTAATTTTGCTATCTTTTTAATCGATTTCCATAGTTTTCTAATATTTTTGCTTTTCTATACTTAATATTACCCGCTTCGTGATGAGTATCGAAGAAGAAATCGAAAGGATCTTTGATATCTTCCATCAGTCGTTCCGAATATAATAACGAGTAAAGTCTTTTTCCCTTTTCTGATACAGATATGATACCATTATCTAATTGGATTAATATTTTTTCATTGACAAGCTTTTTTATTATAACGCTTAATCCATTTTCTTTGAAAAAGTACAACCCAAAATAACTAAATTCCGTATATATCTCTTCTCCTTTTTTCAAAGAGTTATTGAAAATCACATCTAATTCCTCAAGTGTTAGCTTCCCCTCCCCTTGATCTTCAAAGACTATTAAAATCCACTTTATCACATATTCTTCAAGAGTTTCTTCGTACGACATCCGAAAGTTCTCAAATTCTTCTTCCTTTCCATCTCCAGTTATGAACTCGGTTATAATTTCAAAGACTTCTTTAAAAATAAGAACGCATACAATGATAGCGATAATTGGATCTAAGTAATAAAATCCAGGCATACCAATTGAAGTCCCAAAATCAGAAAATATCGCTCCTGTTATAATGCCAATAGATAATAAAATATTTACTCTACTATCAATTGCGCTAGCGACTAACGATGAATTTCGATTTTTTTTCCCTACGAAATTCTTCAATGTTCTTAAGTAAGTATTTAGAAAAATGGAAATTAGAGAAATGATTATGATTATATAAGAATTCGAAACTGGTTGGGGAGAAAAGAGCGCTCCGATCGCATCAAGAATAATTGAAATTCCCATAAAAGTCATTAAGCATACTAGTATGATGTTTACTGCCTTTTCTTTATCAAATTTTATGCCTATTCCAATTAAGATCACAGCAACACAGTCCAAGAAATTCTCAAATCCCTCTGCCATTAAAGATTGAGAATTAAACATCCCCAAAACTATTTTAAAAAGACTAATTACAAATAAACCTACAAACGACCTGATCAACACTGCGTTACTGTTTAAGATCTTATTAAATCTTCCAACTTGTTGATTTATTGTATCTTCCCAAATTCTCGTTTGGGCCTGTCCAGTCTCGGTAAGACATATAGATTCGTTCTTAATATCAGCATATCTTAATCCACATAAGTGATATATAGAAGATTTTGCTGTTTCTTCGTCAAAATACACCTTATCTATGAAAATATTAAAAGTGCCTTTTATCCTTTCTTTTAACTCAGAAAATTTCAATTTACCTTGTTTTAAATGTTCCATTGCGGCGAATTCCAATCTATTTATTGGAAAGATTTCAATTTTTCTTCTATGAAATCCAACTGCGAATATTCTTATGAGAGGATTTATAGAAATTAAAATATTTACTATAATCGATATAGAAAATGCAAATCGCGTGATTGTTGGCTCTGGGAGCAGAATTCCTGTTGTAAAGAATAACATAACATATATAAGAATTATAAGAAATAAAATCCATGGAATCAATAAGCTTCTAAATCGTAATTTTATGTGAAATTGCTCAAAAATGGTGCTGATTCCGTGTCTAATATAAGGTGCTATATAGAATAACCCAAAATAAGTGACTAAAAAGCTTATTTGTAATTCTCCAATAACAAGGAATTCCATAATAAAAAGCGCGAGTGAAATTATCACATAAGTTAAAAGAACTTGCTTAGTATATTCAAATCTCCATATCTTCTCGAATATATTTTTTGAGCTCAAATATTATTACCTCCTTAGAATAAATGGATTTCTCTATTTCGATCTTTTTGATTATGAATAATAATCCATTTCTAGAATTTAAGTAATTTTTCCTTTTCTTGGCTTCTTTAAAATTAAAAAGCAATGAAAAATTATATGTAAATATAAATTAATAAAAAAGTGAAGTCGAACGTGAATATTGAAGATTTTACAGATATAATTTACGAGAAAGAAGAGAATGGAATATGCACGATCACCATCAATAGACCAGAAAGAAGAAACGCTTTAACGCATGTTACTTTTTTAGAAATTCAAACTGTCCTTGCAGATATGGAAGCCGATAAGAACGCGCGCGTATTAATAATAACGGGAAGTGAAGAAGGTAAAGCTTTTTCTTCTGGGGGCTATTTCAATATGAAATTTGTAACCTCAATCCCCGAAGAAATCAAGAAAGAATTAGATCTAGCTGATATCGCTCAAAAAAGATTGTGTATGAAATTTTGGGATTTCTCCAAACCAGTCATTGCCGCTATTAACGGTTTAGCGATTGGTGCTGGTATAACTATGCCACTGTCTTGTGCTGACTTGATTTATATGTCAGAAGATGCGTGGTTTGGGATGTATTTTATTAAAAGAGGCATAGTTCCAGAGTATGCAATGTCGTTTGTTTTGCCATTTTTCCTTGGATTTCAAAGAGCTAAGGAAATTCTCTATTTTGGCGAAAATATTTCAGCTCAAGAAGCGTTTAACCTCGGCTTGATTAATAAGGTATTACCACCTGACGAATTAATGCCGTATGCAAGAGAAATTGCCTTGAAATTAATTCCCCCAAAAGCACCGAGCATCGCTATCTCGTTAATGAAAAAGATGCTGCATAAATACTTTAAAAATATAATTGCAGATACATTGGATTTAGAAAACGAAGGAAACCACATTGCGTTTAAAACGCACGACTTTCGTGAATCAACGAAATCTCTCCAACAGAAACGCGATCCCATTTTTACAGGAAAAACAAATAAAACAATTAAAGACTTTCTGAATAAATTTTAACTTTTTTTATTTTCTTTTATTATCTCATTTTTAAGAATCCGCCCGTTCTCATCAGCTCGCAAGGTCTAAAATATTCTTTACCGCTCTTTTCTACAAATTCCTCGAGTAATTTACACCATTTTTTATAATTGCGCTTTCCTGGACCGAATGGACCTGGCATTGACATCGCTCCTAAAATCGTGTCGTCGATCGTTTTATACCCAGAAACTATCCCTTCTTCCAATAACCTACATCCCTCGTTTAATTGCAACGCCATAAAAAGCTCCGAATTAAAAAGATTGGCTCTTTTATTTGGATCAACTATGGGCTTTCCTTCTTCAGACCATATACAAAATCCCTTTCCGGTTTTTTTACCCAAATTTCCTTCCTTAACAAGCTTTGTAAGAGCTTTTCCAGGAGTGAAATCGGGCGATAAAGCTTCTGCAAAATAGCTGAAAACATTAAATTGCGTGTCTAAACCCAAATAATCCATTTTTGCGCAAGGTCCCATACCCAAATCCGCTACATCAGCGTCGATTTCCTCAAAAGGAATACTATTTTCTAACGCGTAATCCAAAAGCCAATGTATATACGCAGCACTCGCAACCGTTAACCTATTAACTATAAAACCGGGACTTTCTTTTTCAATTCTCGCGGTAATTCTTTTACCTTTAACGCAAGGCAATTTTTGACCGACTGCCACTGTAATATCCATAATTTCTTCCGAAGTTTTCGCTCCTTTTATAACTTCAATAACTCGAAGAATAGGAATAGGTGTAAAAAAATGCATGCCAACGACTTTTTCAGGTCTTTCAGATTCAGACGCTATTTCAGTAATGCTCATAGTAGATGTATTAGTTGCAAAGATTGCGTGGGAAGGCGTAAGAGTTCCTAATTTTTGGAACAGGCCTTTTTTCATTTCCATCTTTTCGGGAATTGCTTCTACGATAAAATCTGCTTCCGCTACTGCTTTTTTCAAATCTATTTCTTTAACGAGTCTATTCATTAGACTTTCCGTTGTTAGGCCTTCAGCTAAAAGTCCTTTTTTTTCGAGTTTTTGCAATCCGTTTTCTATAAATGCAGTGGCGCTTTCAAGAGCAGATTGTTCGATATCGTTTAAAACGACCGCCTTAAAATTTGCCATTAAAGCAACTTGGGCGATCTCTCGACCCATTGTGCCAGTGCCAATCACTACAAATGTATTAACATTACTAATATCGGTCATTTGAATAATTTCACAAATTTTAACTCTAAATTACATGAACAATAATAAGGAAAAAAAAGAAAAAAAAAAATATTTTATTAAAATCTCATATCTTTATTTTCGCATT
>JAHQWX010000091.1 GCA_029856375.1 Promethearchaeia archaeon
AATTGAGGATATGCCAGATGACTTGCAGATAACTTTTTTCAAAAGCGAGAAGGACTTAATAACTGAAACTTTTCGGATCATGTGGGAATACCCCGTCGTTATTACTTTTAATGGAGATAATTTTGATTTAAACTATTTATTCCATAGGAGTAAAAAACTCAAAATCGACGAGAAGCTTAATCCTATTATTTGGAGAGCAGGTTTTGGGTTTATGAGTCGAGCCGAGTGCAACTTAAAGAAAGGTATACATATAGATTTGTATAACTTTTTCTCAAATAGGAGTATTAAAGGATATGCTTTTGGGGGATCATACGAAAGGAATTCCCTTGACGATGTTACCATTGCGTTATTAGGGGAGGGGAAATATAAACACGAGGAAGAAATACACATCATGTCCTATAACGAACTTATTTATTATAATTACAAAGACTCAGAAATCACCTTAGATTTAACTAGATTTAACGATTCCATAACCATGAATCTTACAACGATCCTTTTAAGGATCACTAAAATGCCTATACACGACCTAATTCGACACCAAATTTCAGCTTGGATCAAAAATATCCTCTATTTCGAACACCGGCAAAAAAATTATCTCATTCCAAGAAGATCCGAAATTGCTCAAATGAAGCCTGGAGGTTATTCTCCTGCAGTTATCGATGGAAAAGGTTTTAAGGGAGCATTTGTAATCCCTCCGGTGCCTGGAATTCATTACAATGTAGTGGTACTAGACTTCGCAAGTCTATATCCATCAATAATTAAAGAATATAATTTATCCTACGAGACAGTGTTGTGTCCTCACGACGATTGCGAAATTAACATTATAAAGGGCTTTGATTATCCAGTTCATGTGTGTACGCATAGAATTGGTATTTTTTCGTATGTAACAGGTTTTTTCAGAGAAGTCCGGGTTAAATACTTCAAACCAAAATCGTCTGATAAATCCATATCCGCAAAGCAGAGAAGTATATATGAAGTGCTCCAACAAGCTTTGAAAGTGTTTATTAATGGATCGTACGGAGTATATGGAAGCCAAAATTTTCCGCTGTTTTGTTTGCCGGTTGCGGAAAGTACAACTGGCATTGGGAGATATTCCATTCAAGCTACTATTGACAAATCCGAAGAGCTCGGAATTAAAGTGCTTTACGGCGATACTGACAGCGTTTTTTTATCTAATCCAACAAAGAAACAAATAGAAGAGATCTCTGCGTGGAGTAAAAAAGATTTGGATTTAGATTTAGAAGAAGAAAAAACCTACCAATTCTTAGCGTTGACTAATAGAAAAAAGAATTATATTGGGATCTATAAAGACACGAAAACGATCGATATTAAGGGATTAACCGCCAAAAAAAGCAATACTCCGAATTTCATTAAAAAAACCTTTGGAGAATTAATAGAAATTCTAAGAGATATAACAGATGACGACGAGTTTAAGAATTCTCGTCAAAAAATTATAGATATTATTAAAAAAGACCGAGGAAAGATTGGTAAAAAAGGTGGATTTGATTTAGACGATTATACGATTTCCTTAGTGTTACAGAGAAATTTAACTGATTATAAAAAAACCACACCACAGCATGTTAAAGCTGCAACCATGTTAGAAATAGCAACCAAAAGAAAAATAGTGTCCGGAGATGTTGTTTCATTTGTTAAAACTAGAGATAGCGAAGGTGTTAAACCAGTAGAATTAGCAAAGATCGAAGATGTCGATGCAAAAGCGTATATGAGTCTATTACAATCTGCGGTTGAGCAAGTCCTTGATGCTTTAGGCATATCCTACTCAGAAATTAAAGGTATACAAAAGCTTGACAAATTCTTTTAATATTTAAATAAAATAAGTTATCCTCTTTTTAGTTCAAGCGCTTTCTTTATTTCTTCAAGTAAAAGAGTTTTTTCTGCTATGAACCAGTGAAGTTTTGATTTCTCTGGGCTCTCGTGATAAATGATTTCTGCTAAATCCGCAATTTTATCGCGATTTGGCTCAATAAATTTGTCCGATCTTAGCATTAACACTAAGTTTTCGGATTCTAAAGCGGGAATATCGTAGCCATTGACTATGTTTTCGTTAATGGTTTCAACTAACTCTGCCAATCTCCAACAATTATGCTCGTAGGACTCGTTCAGCTTATAAAGCTTGTATGCTAATTGTCCGATATTTTCTTTATTTATAGGCAAAATCTTCGTGAATAAGGAAGAAAAGCTTATTTATATTTATTTCGGAAGCTGGGGAAATCTGTTTAAATTAGCTTACATTAAG
This sequence comes from Promethearchaeia archaeon, assembly GCA_029856375.1. GTDB lineage: Archaea > Asgardarchaeota > Lokiarchaeia > Sigyniarchaeales > SOKP01 > 6H3-1. The sequence continues at coordinate 2,258 of JAHQWX010000091.1, forward strand.
ATAATAAGAAGAAAAGAAATATTAAAAGCATCTAATACCCTTAGTATTAATATTGACTTACATTTGTCAATAACAACAAAAATTTAATACGATATTTAATTTACAAAATCAAGTAAAAATGCCTCCGTAGCTTAGCGGTAGAGCGTTGGACTTGTAATCCAACGGTCAGGGGTTCAAATCCCCTCGGGGGCTTAAAATCTTCCTATATTTAAACGGCGGTTTGATAAAAAAATTGAACAAAATAAATCGAGTTATTTTATGCATAATTGACGACTTACGCGCAGAACATTTCTTTGATTTTATTGAACGGGGTTTTCTTCCTAATTTTAAAAAAATGATGGAGAATGGAATATTTTCTAAGAATTGCATTACCGATTTTCCATCTGTAACCCTCCCAACGCAACCTACTATTAATACAGGTACATATACAGGTGACTATAGAAAGGAGAACTGCCATGGTATTCCCGCTTATAATTGGATGGGGCGAGATCTTACCCCTCCCATTTTAAGAGATTACGGCGCCAATGACATGCAAGCGTATAAAATGAACGAAGATCTTGGAAATAATTGCAGAACTCTCTTAGAAATGGTGGGAAATGGCAATACCGCGAGTATTACACAGTTTTGTTGTAGAGGCGCAGATTACTTGTTCCCCAAATCTAAAATAAAACTAGCTTTTTATTATCTCCTGTTAAACCACGCTCCAAACATAAGATATAAAATGGCAAAAGTGAATACGGTTGTTGTAGAATTATTATTAAGAACTTTCAAAAAGCCAAAGAAGTATTTCGAAAATAACGAGCCGCCGATTGGTTCTTTTTTATGGTTTATGACATCGGATATTTTGATGCATTGGTACGGCTACGACAGTAAACTATACAAGGTAAATTTACTCCACATCGATCGGTGTATTGGGAAATTATTGGATGGGTTAGACGAATTGGGCTATTTAGACGAGACAGCAATCGCCATAACATCTGATCACGGTAATTATAAAGCCGGTAAGGTAGGAGAGTTGGGCTCGTTTTTCGACAAAAATGGATTTAAACCATATGATCCCCACAAAAATTTGAATGGAAACATCGACTTGGCAGAGTTTGGGGGTATTGGATTGTTCAATTTTAAAGGAAAAGAGAAGCTTACGGGGAATAATAAGTATGAATGGGCCCACCCAACGATGAAAGAAATGGAAAATTTTGGTCCAAAACGCGTAAACTTGTTCGATAAACTCTTTAAAATAGATGGTACGCAATTAATGTATTATCAAAACGATGGTAACGACTATAAAAAGGGTACAATTTCCTTAAAGAGAAAAGACAAAATAACAGGTAAAATCATTACTGGTTCAATCGAATATACCGGAAATGGGACCGAATATAGAACAAAATATATCTCAGACGAATCGGAAAACGATATTTTTGGATTTTTAGGAGACGAAAAAGCAAGTAAATTAGTAAATGGAAAATTTCACTCGACTCAGGAATGGATGGAAGGGACATATCATTTGAATTTCCCCATATACCCCGATTTAATTCCGCGCCACTTTAAAAACCCGCGTAGTAGCGACATTATAACTAGTACTTGCGGTGATGTACTTTTTAATATTGGTCACAATAAGAAAAAGAACGAGAATCTCTTTTCTCACGACATTGGCCTTAGAAAATCTGTGATTGTACCACTTATTATTGGAGGTTCTGCAGAAATTCCAAAACTCGAAATAACTTATTGTGCAACGGTTGATATCGTTCCTACATTGCTAAAAACGATAGGAAAAACCCCACATAAAAGTGTAGTGGGAAAATCTTTAGTATAACGTTTAAAAACCTAAAGCAGCAAACCGATCAAATACATTTACAATTGCGTAATATATTGGGATGACATTTTTTTCGTTTGCTTCAATCGGTAATAACCAAGATTCCGATTGTTTATTGTGATTAGCAAGTTCATTCAATCCATTTATACCTTCATAATTATCCCAAAAACCTTGATATAAAAACACAAAGACTTTTTGCTCGTTGAAATGGCGACAAATGTCCAAGTCGTCGAATATTTCCTTATTCTTAATGTAAGAAGTACTATTGAAAATGCTTTGAGTATCTCCGATGAATATATACCTTTCGTTAGCTTTTACCTCTCCGCCAGTTTGTGCCGCTGCAACGCTAGTATAAAAAAAATGCTTTGAGATGATGTTGAACTTACCTTCTTCGATAGTACCATAAAAATTGAATACTTGGTTGTAGAGATCTGAAAAAATAGAAACATTACCGACTTCAATTTGTCCCCCTACCACCTCCGTTCTATAAGACATGATTACAGAGAAATTCCAAGTGATGTCTAGTCCGTAAACATTGTGAAACAAAAAACTGATATCGTGATCCCCATCTGATTCGTCGTAAAAGGAAGGGCTTTTGATAATTCCGTGTTGTTTCTCGTCTTCATTTACCATTGCTGTGAAATTCTTTAAAGAGATAGACGCGTTTGCAATGATTGTTTCGTTAGGACGATTCAGAGATAAATAATTGAGAGTAGTAATTAAGTTAAGATCAGCGGTTGTCTCGGCTAAATTATCAGAAGCCTCCGCATCGATAAGAAACGCTTTAAGTTGATCGTCATCGAAAAGATTTTCGCTTTTTAGCCACTCTCTAACCTTAATATATAAATCAGGTATAGTATAAGCGTTTTCTAGCGTTGTATATAGTCCTATTGTCGGTTCAAGCATGAGGTAGACATTTATCTCGTTGTTTAATAGAACTCTTAATTTATAGGTTGTATCAGCGTTGTTAATATCGTCTTCTGAAATGCTAACACAGAATGAGAAGTTATTATTTTTGAAGAGGTTCAATATCTCTCCATCGTAGTGATTCGGTAAATCTTCAGATTTTCCAAAAAATATAAGCTCTGGATTTGATTTGGGTTCAATCAAAACAGTATTAGGTCTATATAGAAGTAGAGAAATATTTAAAGTCAAAAGAATGACAACAACAACAACGCGAACAAATACTCCTCTACGAGAAACACCGTAATCCATTAATTCTGGTGGCTCTTCGACTACTAACATTAAAAACGCAACAAAGGATAATATACCTACGAGAGCTATGAATAATTTGAGCATGATTAAGCCATTAATTAACGACAAAATTATAATAGCGAGCACGGACAATAAAGACGAAAATAATAGAAAGATACTGATAATTCTTCGGGTGGGAAAACTATGTATCCGGATTGATAGATAAATCGATCCTCCGTAAAAACTTAAGGCCCCAATCTCCCAGAACCAAATTCCAACCAGTCCTTGCAGATCGTCTATTTGTCTGGCGACCGTAAATATACTTAATTCGAATGTTATGAATATCACAGATACTAATGCAAAAAAAATTATTATAGGAGTAAGGTAAAAAGTGTAGGTTTGTTCGATTTTTTTAATAGTGTCGACTATTTTATGGCTCATTTTTATTTTTGACGATTGCGGGAATACTTAAAACTCTATTAGAAAAGATTTGATTTCTTGAGGATTCGAATTAAATGAAAAAGCATTTTCGCTTTCAATTTTTAAATTATGTATTGGTTGCTCTAATAAGTTTATTTCTTTTACGCTCTTAACTTTTTGGTTAAAGATAATCGTTCCCTTAGATTTTTTTCCCGAAATTTCTAGTAATCTTATGATCAGCCCAGAGTCGCCATCCTCGGGCGATTTAATCGCCGTTACCATAAAATTTGCGTTTTTTACTGAAAAAAGATTAAATTCGCTGGCCAATTTTCCCTTATTAATGTCTGTTATTTGAGCTACTATCGGGATGTTATGATTCAACGCTTTCTTAGCGATCGAGTTTGATTCAAAATCGCCGTTATGAAGATATATCGAGTACTGAAACGATTGCTCTCCCAAAGCGTATCCTTTCGGCATCCGATAAAATGGTGCAGCAATCCAAGGAACCATAAATGGTATAAAATTTCCCACAACGCCAGTGCTCCTAAACAGAGTTAAAAAACAGACATCTTTATTTTTGCCAATTTCGTACTCAGGCATTCCATTATTAACGATTGTTATTCCTTTTTTCTCGCTTTTGTTCGAGAAATCCATCCAATTTATTACTGGTTTAATTCGATCGTAATGTTCAAAGCGTTTATTTGATTCCCACCAAGATTTGCCGAATTTTGGTTTGATATCCCTTTCATAAAATCCGTAAGGCACTTCGGATCTAATCGCGGGATTTGGAATTGATGTTGGAAAGCACGCTTGAACGCGTATATTTCTAATTTTGTTATAAAATGTCGTAAAAAAGTCGATTCTTGGCTCGCCTGTGTTAGGAATTATGATATATTGAGTAATTTCGTTAATGGGTTTAAACAATAATTTACTTGTACACCGCAGCTTCGAAGTTTGCTTCACAACGGTTCTTACAGGACCTTGCTCAATAATCTTAGCCTGATGATCGTACATTACATGAGTTTTCCCAACATGACCTGAAAAATAACTATCTCCTCTATCGTTGTGAATTCTTAAATCTCCAATTGAATATTCTCCACTCGAGTTAATTTCGAATTTGCTTTGTTTATTTAAAACTTTTATCAGCTTACCTTCCTTGAATTCTAAATTTAGAACATCATTATCAATAATGAAATCGTTGGCTTTTTCAGATTTGGAACTTGTATCTTCTTTATGAGTTACCGTTTCTCGTTTGATTGAATATATTTTACAACAAATTGGGGATAAGCCCTTAACTTTAAATAAGATTTTATTTTGAGTCTTGTTAATATTGTCTTTTTGATGGGATATTACTTTACCATCTTGGTCCATAACTACAATATCTTTCATCTCATTAGAAAGATTTAGCTCTACTATCTCATTTCTTTCTTTCTGAGATAATGCTAGCATTTCTTTAAGAAA
>JAHQWX010000092.1 GCA_029856375.1 Promethearchaeia archaeon
ATCATAGTTCAATTGTCTTGTTAAATAACAATCACATCCTGCTTCGACTGCATTTAAAAGAGATTCTGTTGATACGCTTCCCATTATGCAAATTTTTTTAATCTCTTTATTTAATTCTCCGATATATCTGATATATTTAAGATCCAATGTTTTTTTAATCCTTTCGATTAATTTATTTAGAATTAAAGGTCTTTCCTTGCCCAATATTTTCTCTGGAACGCAAATTCTTCCCAATGGTGCTTGATTTCCGAATTTATCCTTAAAATAAAACAAATCTTCAACTTTTAAAAATAATCGATTCGCAATAATCTCAGATATTCCGTTTTGAGCAGCTTCAAAGGCAGAATGTAGCACATATAAAATTATTCTGGAAATCGACAATAAGCGGAATTTTTTAACGAGAATATCGTGAAAATACATTGTAGGTCTATGGATTAAACCATAATACGAGAGTATAAGAGAAACCTTTTGTTTACTAGCCTCAATAATGGCATCTAATGATGGATCCAAGGTAATCATGACTTTTTTAATGTTTCTATCTTCCAATATTTGGCCAAACTGGATTCCATAAATGTCGTTTTTTAAAGAAAAGGCTTTAGGAGCAATTCTATTTTCTAAAAATGAGTTTAACTGACTTAGTAGCATTAATAATAGAAACTTTAAATTATATAAAAAGCCTTATAGACATATAATTTTCACTAAAAATGTATATTGTTACCAAGTGGAGAGATTTAAAATGACACAAGAATGTATTTTTTGTAAAATTATCAATGGAGAGATCCCCGCTAAGAAGATTTTTGAGAACGATAAGGTTTTGGCATTTTTGGATATTTTTCCAATGTCGCAAGGTCATACAGTAATTATTCCAAAAAAGCATTTTAACCACTTCGAAAATGTTGATAGTTCTACCATTGCTGAAGTATTTAATACAATTCAATATTTGGGGAGATTTTACCTAAAAATTCCAAGTATCGAAGGATTTAATGTACTAGTAAATAATTATTCTGCAGCAGGTCAAGTAATAGAGCATTTTCACGTCCATCTTATTCCAAGAAAAACAAACGATGGGATAATTAGTCATAAAATTCCAAAGGAGCAAGCATCAGAAGAAGAATTAAATGAATTTTTAGAAATCTTTTCAAAAATTAAAAATTAAAACAATATTTCCTTTTCTTAAGAATTTCAATTGATACATAAGGTTTTTCAATCGATCTTGAAAAATTAGATTGATTTTTATAGTTAATGGTAAAATCTTTAATGTTATGAAATTTGACATTAAAAATAAAACAGTAGAAGCTAAAATCGTATTTTATGGTCCAGCTCTAAGCGGGAAAACTACTAGTTTAAAATATTTATTTAAAAAATTCGGAAAGCTAGAAAAAATTAAATCAATTAACAGTACAACTGGGAGGACTCTTTTTTTTGATTTCGGAATTTTAAAGTTTAAAGGCTTAAAGTGGGAAGTAAAGTTTTTGATATATTCAACTACTGGCCAAGATTTTTATTATGTAACACGACCAACGACTATACAAGGAGCTGATGGAATAGTTTTCGTGGCGGATTCTAGCATTAATAGTTTTCAGAGAAACATTTATTCTTGGAACGAATTAATTAATATGTATGGTAATGCTTTACATAGAATTCCCATAATATGTAATTTCAATAAGCAAGATTTAACCAGAAAATTTGAGATCCGGAACTTCTTAAACCACATTCAATTTGAAAAATTAAAATTATTTGCTTATTTTAAAACAACTGCAATATTAGGGGATGGAATCTTATCTTCGTTTAGAAAAATTATAGAGATGATATTTCCGGGAGTTTTAGTTAATCAAGTGATATCCTAATTTCAATCAAGGACATAGAAGATAATTATATTTGTTGTATATCCCTTCCGCAGAATCGACAATTAGAATCGCCCTTACTAATCATTTGCCCGCAAAATGGACAAAATTTATAATTTATTGCTGAATCTACTCTGGAAGCGTAATCGTTATAACTCGACTGGTAGGGTCCATATTCATTTGAGGGAACAGAGGGTTCGCGCTCATAGTAGCGAGACTTTCTGGATAAAATCAAAAAAAGAATTATTATCCCTGCAATGACTCCAACGATAATTATTATAGCAATAATTAAGTAAGGATCTATCCTGCTATCTCCTAATTCCATGACAATGAAAAAATCATCTGAACCACCTTCTGTATCTACTATAGTGATGTAAAACAAGCCATAATATGGCTCATATATTGAAGTTAACACTGATTTTTGAACGGTCGCGTTAAATGAGGTGTAATTCATAGAGGACGGTATTTGAAAAGTCCCAACATAACTCATTAAATTTTGATCATAATTCAATTCTAGATACGCAAAATCCGAAGGATACATTAAAGAAATAATTCCGTCGGTTGAAACTGTAACCATGAAGAAATTAATAAAAACTCTAAATTCGCTGTTGTTATCTTCGTAATCCACTGATTCGTTAGCAGTTATATGAAATTCGTAATTAGTTAATATAAAAAGATCTTGAACCAATAAACTATCGTTTTCTTGGGTGTCTTCGAATTTATTTAGAGCTCCAAAATAAGACAAGGAGGTGTTTATCTTTGGAGAATTATTTTCAATTTTAAAATATAGTCTATCTGAATTTGTATTAGTGTAATTGCTAGGAGCCCTTGGAATTAGATAAAAAAAAGCATATCCTGCAGTATCCGCAGAATTGGGTATAAATGTTGATTTATATGTTTTTTCGCTTATTTCTTGGAATCCAAGAGTTTTATTTATTGCTTTTCCAGAGTTGAAAAAAGAGATTGGATGGATCCCCATATATGCTGTTAAATTACAATCAGTCTTATTTAAATTGATCGTAATATCGTTGTATTCACCATTTTTTCTAGTGATTTCCGAATAAGTAATCGAGTATTTTTCAAATTCTGGAATTTCGCTCTTATTGGGGTGAATAAACATAATTTCTTTAAAATAACTCTGGTCGACTATCCCTATTGAAACATTAATGCGGTATTGAAGATAGCTATAATCGTTTAAATTTATTGAATTGTTATAATACACTCCCTTCCCCAAATTTATTAAAGTTATATTCGAAACATCTTTAGTAATTGGATTTGTTAAAGTAATATTTAAACTCGAACCATTAACTAAATTAACAATCCCGCCGTCAGTCGTTTGATTTTTTATATAAATTGCGAGCTCCGTGTAATTTGAATAAATTTCGCCCGATTTCGTTCCGATATTCAGCGAGATGTTATTCTGGGGTAGTAAAAATTCGATCACATTTTGCAATAATTTAGAATGGTCTGTAAAGTACGATTCGTGGTTATAATATCCGTCTAAAAGCCAATATAAATCTCCAAATGCTAAGATCTTACCCTTTCCTTCTGAATATTTATCACAACTAGCAACAACGGTTTTGTTATATATTTTTGCTTGAGATAAACCACATCCAGAAGCTTCAAATGAGCAGCCTGTTAGCCAATAAAATTTCGATACACCATTAAAAATAGCAGAGCCTGCGGTAAAATTCATAACATCATTTGAATCTAAAAATGCTCCAATCCCAACATGCGTTACATTTTCAATATTTTCTTCCTTTATTATGATTCCGGCATTTAAAAAATTAAAAAGTGAATTTATGTTTTGTGAACAGATTTCTTGATACCGTGTGCCCAAAAATAAGATATTTCCACCGTTATCAAAATAATCTTTAATCGCGTTGAATTCTGATTGACTATAAGGTAGAATTGGGTTTTGGAGAACAATCAAATCGTATTGACTCAATTTTTGAGCGGTTAAAATACTTCCATTTATCGATGAATTGTACAAAGGCGTCCACTTATCCATTTTGAAGTTTATCGAACAATTTAAGCTCGACACCTTTTTCATAGATTCGTAGAAATCAATTTGTTTAAAAGAATATTCGGGAAGCCAGTCATTTAAACCGTGGAAAGATTCGTATAATACTTCATATTCTGGTACTTTTTTTTCTACTCTTATAACGATTTGATCTAATTTTTCTCCTGTATCTGAATCGGTCATGTTAATTGTTAATGTTTCTATTCCAGGAGTCGCATTTAATAAGATTTCTGTGGATATTGAAACATATTCAACTCCAGGGGCGTTAAATTCAATTTGGATTTTATCGATCCCAATTTTAATATCAGAAAGATGAGTTGGTATTTGAAAAGTAATATTTCTATTAATTCCAGAGATTAATGAAGAATTAAAAACTTGGAAATCTCCAGGATAATTTAGAAAATCAAAGGGCTTTATAGGAAATCGATTGGGATAAATTGAAGTGACATTATTTCCATTTTCTTTATTTAAAACGATTTCGCTCAGATATTTAATAGAATTCGAAATATTGATAATTCCACCACCAAATTTCAAATCTTCGTGGTTAATTGTTTTATATGCTCCTTCTATTAAAGCTATTTTCGCAGTATGTGGATTAATTCCGGGAAAAGTTTGCAACAACAATGCTAAAGCTCCCGAAACCATTGGACAAGCCATAGATGTTCCACTTAAAGGCACATAATCAAAAGATCCCGAGTAATCAATGTATTCTTCTATATATCTCTGTTCATTTGATATCAAAGAATTGATTGATTCAGTTGAGACAATATTCTCACCAGGAGCACATACATCTGGGTAGAACAAATAAGAATTGGTGGGGCCCCAACTGCTAAAAGATGATAAATCGCCATCTTTATCCATAGATCCCACTGCAATTGCGTTAACACCAGATGCGGGAGACCCACCAGTATAATACCCGGGTCCTGCATTACCGGATGAAACTACGCACACAATACCTTGGTTACTAGCATTAGTTATTGCAAGAGTAATTGGATCATAAACTTCGGGATAAGTTGAACCAAAGCTCATACTAATTATTTGGGCACCGTTTTCAACTGACCATTCAATAGCTTTTACAACATCAGCGTCTTTTAGACTTCCGGAAGAATTAGCAGCTTTTGCATTAATTAATTTCACGGCAGTAGCAACTCCTCGATATTTTCCCGAAGAGACATTTCCATTCCCACCGATAATACCTGCAACATGCGTTCCATGACCATTTCTATCAGAATAATCAAATGGATTTACTTTTTCTCCTTCAGAAGCAAAATTTCTCTGTTTTATTATCCTTGAAGCAAAATCGGGATGACTCGAAATTCCTGTATCAATAATTGAGACATTTATTCCAGACCCATTAAAGCTTAAATCGCTTCCGCCAATTGCTGGTATCCACCAATTTTCCCAATCAGTCGCGTCCAGACTATTTTGTTCGATTTTAAAATATTTAGGAATTGTTTGAACATTTTCTTTGAATACTTTTATTATTATTTTTGATTTTCGAATAACAGGTTCTAACAATTTTAGTTCTAATGAATTGCATTTTAAATATATTCCAGGAATTATACTAAATTCGTAAATTATTTTGTGTTGTTCAAATAGTTCTTTAATTAGTTCATTTCTTTCTTTTTTGCTTGAATTTTCTTCAAAAATTATTATAATTGAAGTTGGATCGTTAGATAATTTATCATTTTTCTCGATTAGATGTTTTTGTAGGCTTAAACTGTATTTTGAAGAATAAATTAATTCAAGGGGATTGATCTCGTTGTTTTGAATGAATTTTTTGTTAACTTCTTCAGTAATTTGAGGAAGAAGTGATTGTCTGTCAAGATCAAATTCTCCTATAAGTTCACTTTTAGATGGATTATGATTTGGGATAATGAGTTCAAACAACAGCCCTGATGGAAAAATCGCGAAAAATAGAAGAATTCTTTGAAATATCTTCAATCTTTTATGAGATCTTGACAAAAATTACCAACATTTTAACAATATTTAGTTTCGTATATAACAAATCAATAATATTTTATATTTTAATCTAATGATAATAAATACAAAGAAATAATAATCATTTTAGCAATTATTTCTCAAGAAATTAAATATTACAAGTATAGATAAAGCTGAGAAATCATTATGTCATTCGAAAATTATGGATTCAAAACTACTAAAGATCTAGAAACTAAGGCAACTGAGAGTCATTACGCCGTTGGAGCTTTCAATTTTAATAATCTCGAACAGATAAAAGCAATAATGAAAGCGGCTTCGGAAATGAGTAGCCCTGTTATTTTGGCGGCTAGTCATGGTGCTACGAATTATGCAGGAACACCCTTCATCGTGCACATGGCTGCTGCCGCAAAACAATCATTTCCCATAGTAGAACTTGCGTTACACCTAGATCATGGATTAGATTTTGAAAAATGTAAAGAATGCATCGATTTAGGGTTCTCGTCGGTGATGATAGACGCAAGTAAAAATCCATTGGAAGAAAACATTAAACAATGTAAGGAAGTTGTTGATTACGCTCATAAATTTGGAGTTTCTGTCGAAGGTGAATTAGGGAGACTGTATGGCGTTGAAGACGAGATTAATGTATCTGAAGCTGAGGCAGCTATGACTGATCCTGAGGATGCATCCTATTTTGTCAAGCAATCGGGAATTGATTCGCTAGCCGTTTCAATAGGAAATTCACATGGTTTGTATAAAACAGATAATCCATTTATTGATTTAGATAGGTTGAATAAAATAAAGGATAAGGTATCTGTGCCATTAGTACTACATGGTGCATCCGGAATTCCTGAAGATTCTGTTCGGAATGCGTGCAAGATTGGTATAGCTAAGGTTAATATTGACACCGAGTGTAGATTAGCTTTTAGAAGAGAAATCGATAAGTTTGTTGCGGCTAATCCATTTGATGATCACAAAACAAATACATACGATCCAAGAAAAGTCGTGGGGCCTACAATTAATGCGATGGCTAAAGTTATTAAAATGAAAATAGAATGGTTTGGATCCCAAAATAAATTATAAAATAAGACTCTCAGGATTAATATTTCCCTTTTTTTATTCTTTTATTAATAGAGACCCCTATGTTTCTTAAGAAAATTAAAGTGTTTTGTTCGTATTTTCCACTGATTTATTTTACTATTGTTAAAAATATTTAATTGATAAATAGCAAATTATTTATATAATAAAATTAAAATTTAATGGGACTTATATTTCTATTATTAATTTTATTTATTAATTCACTATTATTTCTAATTTTTTCAGTGGAAATTGAGGGGT
>JAHQWX010000093.1 GCA_029856375.1 Promethearchaeia archaeon
TACCAATAATCCACCAAAAAATTGTAGATCTCTTACTTGGTGTCTTTTTTTTCTGATATCTTCTCTTTGCTAGTTTAATTCTGCGTTCTATTTGCTCCTTGGATTTATTATAGCGCTCTATACCTTTGTCAGTCAACTCTGTTTTACCATCTTTTTCGATAAAAAGCTTCCTTTTTTCCATCAAATTTAAAATTTTATAAACGCCGTATTTCTCAATATCGTAAAGCCCAAAAGTCGCCCAGTATTCTAAAATCTCGCGACCTTTAGTGATTGCCTCTACAAATCCTTTGTTCAATTCTTCTTTAGATAGTGCCTCTTCTTGAATAGTCATCAATAACCAGTAAGCAATTTTGAACTCAAATGCTTCGTCAATCCTCAACTTAAAGGTATCAATTTCGATCTCGTCTCCAGACTTTATTAATTCAATTAGCGTTTCAACGCCATCATATATAATCAGGCAAGAAATAAAGAGGCCAATGAGAGCGTCAATGAAATAAATCTCAAAAATCGCAAAAAAAAGCCCAAATATAACGCCCACGGATAAAATTATATTATTCATATTGTCTTTCGCATCGGAAAGTAATGAAAAGTTGCCTTCTGCTTTTCCTACCAGATTTTTTAAAACTAATAAAGCCATATTAATCAAAATCGAAATGAACATTAAAATAAAAATCCAATAACTTGGCGTTATTATTTCGCTATTGATTAACGAAAATATCGAAGAAATTACGAGATTTACTCCGGTAAACAGCATTAAAATTATAATCATAATTGATCCGAGCTTATCCTTATTGTATTTCATGCTAAGGGTGATAATAAAAATTTTTATAATATCGGTCAGATTTTCCATACCTTCGTTAAACAATGCATCACTGCCAGAACTAATTCCTACAAGGATTTTCAGCGAAGACATAAAGACCAAGCACAATAAAGAAAAGAGAAGCGTAACCTTTTCGCTAAACAATTTCCGCATTATTTTAGATTGACTTGAAATAACCTTCTGAGATTTAATCAGAACATCCTGTCCTTTCTCGGTAAGAGAAAATAAACCATTAGCCTCTTGAATTAATCCTTTTTTAATTCCTTTTTCAATGAAATTATTTAGAATTGGTGGAGGCAATTTTACATAATCCATCTCGGCAGCGTAAAAATACTTAAAATAATCGCATAATTTCTGATGGGTGTTCTCTCCCTTGGAAATTGAAACCATTATTACATACAATGGAGACCAGTTGGGATTATCTTCAAGTGTTTGATAAAGTTCTCTTGAAAGTATTGTCAATTCTTTATGCCTGAGAATACGAACATCTTTGATAACTTCGCGCGCCACGATAGAATCCACCATATTATTATATTCCTGCTAAAAAATCATTTATCATAGGGCCATAAATAAATAAAAATATTGTAGCAACAATAATGAATATACAACAAACGCACCCAAATTTTCCGTGACTTTGTTGTTTCAAATCTCTCGCGACTTTTTTCGATTCTTCAGCGCTTCCCTTATTTAAGCATTCGATTCCCTTATGTGTCAAAGAAGTTTTATTATTCTCTTCAATTATAAGTGCATCATTTTCTAGAGCGTTTATAATCCTAATCGCACCGTTTTTGGTAACATTATAAAATCCGAGAATTGCGAAAAAATCGTAAACTGAATGACCCTTTTCTACAGATTCTATAAATTTTTGATTTAACTCTGCTTTTGGAAGCCCATCTTCTTGAATTGTAGCTAAAAGCCAGTAAGATATTCTGTTGTCAATCATTTCTTCCAAATGTAATTTGAACGCGTCAATTTCTATATTATCACCAGATTTAATCAATTCTTTTAATGTAACAATTCCATCGTAAATTACAAGCGATGAAATGAAGATTGCTACGAGAGAATCGATAAAATAAATTTTGAAAATTGCGAATGTCAGACCAATTATTACTCCCGTTGATAATCTCATGTTAAACGAATTGTCCTTTGCATCGGAGAGTAGAGAAAAATTGCCCGAATTTTTTCCAACGATCGCTTTCAAATTCATTAATAGAAAATTCAAAGATATCGAAACTAACATTAAGAAAAACGCGTAAACATCTGGAATGATTATTTCACCGTTGATGAGCGAAAAGATTGAAGAAATTACGAGATTAATTCCGGTAAATAACATAAGAAGAATAATTACTATTGAACCAAGCTTATCCTTCGAAAATTTCATACTAAGAGAAATTATGAAGACTTTAATTATATCCGTGAAGTTCTCAATTCCTTCGTTAAATAACGCATCACTTCCACTGCTCATTCCAATTAATATTTTTAGGGACGACATTAAAACAAGGCAAATTAGCGAAGAGATTAAGGCGAATCTCTCGCTCATAACCCATTTGGCTCCTCTCGCTTTTGCTAATAAAATTTTTCTACCTTTTATTAAGATATCTCTTCCCGAATCAGATAACGAAAATAAGCCGTTAATCTCTTGGATTAATCCATCGCTTACTCCAGTTTGTATAATTTCATCTAGATAAGAAGGCTTAAATTTAATGTAACTGGAATCAGAGGTGTAGAAATATTTGAAATAGTCGTAAATTTTTTCCCGAGTGTTTATACCCTCGTACACAGCAACCATCACGCCGTAAAGAGCGGAGTGATTTACTTCTCCCCGAAGTTTTTTTTCTACTTCCCTCTCGAATTGTCCGATTTCTCTAAACGAGGGCTTTTTAATAGACTCAAAAGTTTCAATGGACAAGTTATTTTTTTCTCCGATACCTATTAGTTTAAAAAAAAATCTATTCAGCAATTCAGTTAATTACTTATTAATTATAAAATTAATAATGAAATATAAATATTTAGATATGTCTAATTGCCTTAGAGTAACTCAATAAGAAATCGTTTATTATGACTATTAAATTAAAGGGAATTATAATAGAAAGGTTTATTAATATTTTTATGGATTATAATTGTTAAATAGATTAATTAGATATAATATATTAGTAATTATGAAATTTTGATTTTTTTTAAATTGATGAAATTATTATCATTGGTGTAATAATTGCTATTGCAATCGCTCCATAAACGATGCAGAAATAGCCAAATTGAATCTTCTGAGCGATTTTTAACAATATTTCGATCGTTAAATAGCCAACGATAAAGCTAATTACCGTTGTGAGAACGATAACAAGTGGATCGAGCGTACCAAAAACTGATCCTTCACCAAAAACTACATCTACTGCAATCGACGCGAGCGCTACCGGAACTGACATTAAGAAGCTTAGTTTAAGAGCAGAATCTTGGTTATAATCTTCTAATAAGATAGTTGAAACCGTAACTCCGCTTCTGCTAATTCCGGGTAAAATCGAAGTCCCCTGGATTAATCCCGCGATAAAGCCAGTTTTTATAACTCCGTTCTCGTCAACATCCGTAAGTGAGTTTTTCCCGAAATTTCTGCCCAACCTCAGTAGAACTATTCCTGTGATAATAAGAAATATCGAAACAATAAGCGTTATAATATCTCCCGTTAAAGCGATGAAATAGTCCTTAATCAAGAAATAAAGCGGTAGAGCGGTAATAGCGGTCCCAATTGTTGCCAATACCACCCAATTTCTCTTTTTTATATCGATTTCTTCTGGTTCAGAGATTAACGGGATGAGCGATCGAATAATTTTAAAGTAGTCATTTCTAAATTTCAGCAAAACTGCCAGAGTTGTACCCAAATGTAACCAAATCGCCAAACTAAACGCTTGTTCGGGTGGGATTCCAAATACATTAATCGCAAATATCATGGTTTGCCCAGAGCTGGATATTGGTAACCATTCTGTCAAACCTTGGATTATTGAAAGGAATATATATTTAAGGTACTCGATCATAGTTGAGAAAATCAACGGATAGATATAATGTTTTACTATATAAATTTTATATATCTACAATTTTGGGTATATAGATTTACCGCATTTAGTACATCTAGCTTGGGGTATTTTTGGAGGTTGCTTTGAATTTTTCATTGTAAAAGTCTGTCTATTTCTACAGAATTTACATTCGATTATAATCCCATTAGTTAGGTTTTTAAATTCAGCTAAAGATAATCCCCAAAGAAGATTCCGAAATATTTCTGGATTTGGAGATCTTTTATCACTATAACCAATAATTCTGCATAAATCCTTTCCGGATATATTATGTAAAGCTAAAGCTAATACTAATGGACGCCTTAAATTTTTCTTTAAATTCTTCAATCCTCCGAAGACATTATCTATTTTTCTTTGAATTGCCCTTATTTCTAACCCAGGAATTTTTTTATTTATATTTTCATACGAAATATTGTTACCTCTAATAAGTGCACTGAATACAATAGATTCAATCTCCTCATTTAGGAATTTATCTCGAACTTCAGAGTAAGTTTTTCCGTAAATTGATTTACACCATTCATTCGCAATGTTTGGCCAATTACTTTCGCTTATATTGAATTGTTTTCCCAATTTTTCTCCAACATATGATGATTTAAATCCTTTTTTCATCAATTTTTCTAATTTCTGTTTTATATATTGGTACCTCAAATCAGTATAAGTCAAAGCCTTTCCATTCTCGTCTTTGTAATAATAAGCGATTTTACTAATTAGTGTTGTTTCATCTACCCCAAATTGATCAGAAAGTTGAGCTAATGGTCCATCAATTGGATTGATCTTGAAGCTTTCTTCGATAGCTTTATCAAGTACTTCAAATGGTATATCTTTCCAATATGGGCTTTTTTCTCCTGTCTCTTGTGGTGGATTAATTCTCCCTCCCTCTAATGTATTGAAACCAAATTTATCTTGCTGGGTTTTAAAAAAACCGATCCAGTATTTCTCTGATTCATCGAGTTCTTCTTGACTAAAGCAAACTTGCCAAATTTCAATTTTAAACAATTTACGAGCAATATCTTTGTCATTATAGCTATATTTTCTAAGCGCTCTTGAAAATTTATCCTCCGTTCTTCTATCTGGCGAGCGCTCATTAAAGGCACGAGAAAGTTTGTCAATCCATTCTTTCTCCATAGCATTTGTTGTCAACCCAACATAATGTTTACCTGGAAAATGTAAATAAATGCCGTTTGCATCTTTTCTAAGAGATATTTTATATATTAATCCAACTATTCCATTTTTCTCCTTATTTTCTAATAGTTCAATTAATTCTGATTCTTTTGATTCAATACGACTATAATGAAGACTAGCATTTTCAAGAATATTCCCACACTTCACGCATTGAATTTTATGCTTATTTAAAATTTGGTAAGAATGTTTTATCTTAGATTGATGATCATTATCTTTTTCATTGGTATCAATATTTAGTCCTCTATTCTTAACTTTAATTTTTTTATCTTTCTCATTTTCTATACTTTTTTTACTACTATTTGATAAATCGTCCAAATTATTGTCATTCTTAACATTAATTTCAATTTTGTGGAATCTATGAGTTTTAATATTCATTTCTATTAAATGGTTAAATGAATTACTATTTTTTACTCTATCTTTACTTAATTCAAGAATTGGCTTCATTTTTGGTTTAACTACATCTCTCACAGTACTTGTTAGAATTAAAGCTTTATAAATAAAAAATGGTTGTTAAATTAGTAAATAATCAATAAAATGTTCTTAAATGAAATAATTATATTAAATCTATATTCAAAAACTTTTATTCTGAATATTAATTTAAATTTATAACATTTTTTCAATAAAAACTTAGTGAATTCTATGGAAACTAAAGAAGAAAAACGATACAAGTACGGCGCGCCGATGTCTATTATATTATTAATTGGTTTTCTCACTGCGGCTTCGCAATCTTTCGGATATATGGAAGCAGAACTCCTTAATACTTACATAGATCACGTTCTCAATTTAGAATATACCTTTATCGCGATTATGGTCATTTTTTCCGCCACAATGGGCTTAATATTTTTATTTATTTGGGGAATCTTCAGTGATAATACGAGATCCAAATTAGGGCGTAGAAGACCTTACATTCTTGGAGGAGCAGTCGTTTGTGGTGTTAGTTTAATAGCATTTGGTTTTTCTAACAGTTATTTATGGTGTTTTATAATAGATGTGATTATAATTGGAATAGCTTCAAATTCGCTTTACGCTGCTCAACGCGTATTAGTTCCAGACTATGTGGATGTAGAACATCGAGGTAGGGTAAATAGTATAGTTAATGTACTGTTTATAATAGGCATTCTCGTACCTGTGTTACTAACTTTCATAGCAAAAGAAAGTTTTTCTGCACCCAATCCCGATCCTCTCGAAACAGGAGTAATTCTAACTCAAGCTGGACACCAATTCCTGTTTTATATCGGAGGAGGTATAGTGATTATTGCTGGAGTGGTTGGTTTTATATTCATAAAAGACCCAGTCCCCCTCTCAGAGTTGCCACCAAAGAAAAGATTCAAAGACGAATTACGCTCAACATTTAATATACAACTATTGAAAGAAAATAAGGAATTTTTCAAATTAATAATAGCTAAGACGATTTATATGTCCGGAGTTAGCGCGGTGATAAGTTACATATTCAATTTCCTATTCTCTTTAGAAGTTGCCGCAATCGATTATGCAATCATCTTAGGCATTGCAGCGCCATTCCTTTTCATAGCACTTTTCTTCTTAGGTAAATTAACTGACAAGGTTGGAAGAAAAAAAGTCATACCTCCAACTATTTTAATCGCGTGCGTAGGTTTCATTGCAGTTCCAATACTTATTGAAACGGGACAACTAAATCCAGTGTTGTTAGGGATTGCTTTTGGTGGGATTTTGCTTGGATTACTTGGCGCTATGGTTCCAATGAATACCTGGTCTCAGGATTTGCTTCCAGAAGAAGAAAGGGGGAAATTTACCGGAATATACAATATCGAAAATACTGTTTCTCAAATATTGGGGGCTTCAGCAGCAGCGATAGTTGCAACAATGCTTACGGGAGTTTTAACAAATCCAATTGCTGGGATTTTTTTTGTTGCTCCGTGCTATTTTGCATTAAGTATACCTTTTTTCTTGAGAGTAAAAGAAACACTGATCCACAAGTAAAAATTAATTTTTGAATTTGGAGTTTTAAACCGCTTTTTTCCTTTTT
>JAHQWX010000094.1 GCA_029856375.1 Promethearchaeia archaeon
TAGCAATCAGCCCATACGAGGTTTCACAGACCTTTACCCTACGGATGTTAGGGAAGAACAATGGATACTCGATAAGTGTAGAGATATTGCCAAAAAGTATGTTTACGAGGAGTTCGAAGCACCACTTTTAGAGCCAGTGGAGATTTACGCTGCAAAGTCTTCGGAGGAGTTGGTAGACGAACAGTCATTTATCTGCGAGAAAAAGAAAGGAGAGAGGTTAATTTTGAGACCAGAATTAACGCCTTCATTGGCCCGTATGCTTTCAGCAAAAGGTCAGGAAATGAAGAAACCTGTACGCTGGTTTAGTATACCTATATGTTATCGATATGAACGCCCCCAACGCGGGAGAGCAAGGGAGTTCAAACAAGTTAATTTTGATATATTGGGAGAGAACGATTTATTAGCCGAAGTCGAGATATTCAATATTACAACTGACATCTTAACGGCATTTGGAGCAACTAATAAGCAATTTCAAATCTATTATAATAACAGAAGGCTGATTGACGCTATTTGCACATATATTTTAAAAATACCTAATAATTTATTCGAAAAAGTATATAAAGCTCTGGATAAGTCAGATAAATTAGAGGAGAAGGAATATAGAGAATACTTATTTGATAATTTTAAAGACGAGAAATTAGTGGATAATCTTACGCAATTAAACGAAATTTACGACATTGAAAACTTACCATACGATAATGTACCGAAAGAATTTTTTAAATCTCAGGGATATTTAGAAATAAAGAAATTGCAGGAGTTATTGAACCAAACAAATTTAGACGATTTTTGCACTTTTTCAGCAGGTGTTGTGCGTGGATTGGATTACTACACTGGTACTGTATTTGAGGTTTTTGACACCGGAGAAAAAAATAGGCGGGCGTTATTTGGAGGCGGACGATACGACGATTTGCTATCTTTATTTTCTAGCGAACAGATTTCGGGTATTGGATTTGGAATGGGGCTTTTACCATTGAAACTCTTTTTAAAATCGTACGATTTAATTCCAAAAGGGATAAAGGAATTAGACGCTTCAAATGTAATTTATATCACCACATTCAGCAAAGAATTGGCACCTTTAAGCGTAGAAATGGCACAAGGTTTGAGAGAAAGTGGTTTTAATTGCTATGTTGATTACTCGTGTGGAAAGATCGGTGCGCAATTAAAAAAGGCTAACAGTTTGAAATGTAAGGTTGTGTTAATCCTAGGACCAGACGAACAGAAAGATAAAACAATTACTATTAAAAATTTAGATGATAATTCCCAAGAAAGCTTACCATTTACCGATTTAATAAAAAAATTAAACGAGATGTTTAATAAGTGAATAATTTCGCGGATAATTTAATTTCGCAAATAAAAGAAAAGAAATCCATAATTTGCATCGGATTGGACCCGCGCCTCCCGAGTAAAGAAGAAAAGAATAGTATTCCGCAGTTTTTAATTGACGAGACAAAAGATAATAACGAAGCGATATTTGAATTCAATAAAAGAATAATAGACGCTACTTGCGAATTCACTCCGATATACAAACCTAATATTGCGTTTTACGAGCAATATTACGCTCTATCTGCGTTAAAAGATACGATTAATTATATAAAAAAGAACGATTCTTTGTCTATTTTGGACGCAAAAAGAGGAGATATTGGGAGTACGAGCAAAGCTTATGCAAGAGATTTGTTCGAAAATTATAAAGCAGATGCAATTACTATTAATTCTTATTTCGGAACCGATGGCGTAGAGCCATTCCTTTCTTATAAAAATAAGGGTTTCTTCACACAAGTAAAAAATTCCAATCCAAGCTCTGCAGAATTTCAAGATTTATTTTCTGTCAGGTTGGAAGATATCAAAAACGACCAAATTTCAGTAAAAATAGAAGATTTAAAGGATAAAAGTGTTATTTTAGAACGAAATTTTGTGCAGATGGCTCGTTTGGTAAAAGAATGGGGCCGTAAATTGATAGGATCAAATGGTTATAGCTCGTTTGGAGCTGTAGTTGGTGCGA
Organism: Promethearchaeia archaeon; assembly: GCA_029856375.1. GTDB lineage: Archaea > Asgardarchaeota > Lokiarchaeia > Sigyniarchaeales > SOKP01 > 6H3-1. Next base: position 2,000 of record JAHQWX010000094.1, read on the forward strand.
CATTTCCCGAACAAATGAAATCAATCCGAAAAATTTTAGACAAGTGCTTTTTACTAATTCCAGGTTATGGGGCGCAAGGAGCTACTGCGCAAGATATCATCAATGGAATTAACGAAGATGGATTGGGAGCGATTGTAAACTCGTCTCGTGGCATTATTTTCGCGTATCAAACGAAACCGTATTCAGTAAAATATCCTGCAAACGATTTTGAAAAGGCAGCGAGCCAAGCTGCTTCAGACATGCGCAATGAATTAAACGAAGCTTTGAAGTAATGAAATACTTGGACCATATGAATCTGGTGGAGGGCCACCCATCATACTTCCAATCGTTTGCATTAAAATACTCATCGCAATAGAGATCGGGATAACGATAAAAATAGAAACAACGATCGCTTTTTTAATTCCGAGATCGAAAATTATGTTTGCCATATTAGTTGTAATGAAAAGCGATAAACCCCCGAAAAAGAATATAAAAAAAAAATCCGGTCCACCTTCCATTCCCATAAAAAAATTTTGCGCGTTTATTATGAAAATAGTTCCAAGTAAAAAAAGGTAATAAAACGCCACGGTTTTAAGTTTTGTTCTTTTTTCAGCTTTTACTATGCGCAAGCCGAGTTTCAATAAAAAAATCCCAGACACAGACGCAATCGCGATAATTATGAGAGCCCAAAAGAGATCTATTGGTAATTCAGACGGATCGAAGCCATTGGTTCCGTTATTTTGATCGTATTGAAAAAGCATGGCAATAAATTTGAGTATCTAGTTTTAATAAGAAATTTTTTAAAATTATATATAACTTTACAGATAAATCTATAAAATTAAATTTATTTATTTCTTGTTTAGTAATAATTTATCAAAAATTGAAAAAAAAGAGGGTTTATCGAAAAAAGGAAAAAAAATATGGGTCATTGGAATGGAAACTGAAGAGATTAGGATTTTCGTAGCTATATGTCGTTGAGGGATAAATATAGGAGGTTATATCGATACAGATACGCTAGTGGAATACGCTAAGACGCTCCCTAAAGTTGTCGATTCGAAGAATTATTTAAGTTTATGCACCGAGGGTGGAGCGGTATTTATTAAAGAGAATATGGAAGAAGCAAATTGTAATAGATTGGTGGTATGCGCTTGCACACCAATTACACACGAACCAGTGTTTAAAAAAGTATTAGAAGGTATGTTGGTAGATCCATCGTATTTAGAATTCTGCAACCTTAGAGAACATGTATCGTTCGTACACATGTACGATCCGGAAGGCGCATTAAATGTGGCTAAAGATTTGCTCCGTTCTGCAGTGATTAGAGCTGCGGGGCTTGAACAGATTCAAGTAAGAGAAGTCGATGTTCTTGATAAAGCGCTAGTTGTTGGTGGAGGAGTAGCGGGATTAAAAGCAGCTAACGATCTCGCAAATCAAGATTACGAGGTGTTTTTAGTTGAAAAAGAACCAACTATTGGTGGAAAGATGGCGATGCTTGACAGAACATATCCAACGGACGATTGTAGCATCTGAATTTTAGGGCCTATCATGCTTGATGTGGCCCGAAATGAAAATATTAATTTAATTACCTACGCGGAGGTTACTGGAATTTCTGGATATGTTGGGAATTTCAACGTTGAAATAACTCAAAGACCAAGGTATGTAAAAGATGTTTGCAACGGGTGCGGTGCTTGTATGGATGTATGTCCCGCTCATGGTCATAACGAATTCAACCAATTTTTAAATTCAAGGCCAGCGATATACATTAGTTTTGCCCAAGCAGTACCTTCAATAGCGCAAATTGATATGACTAAGTGCATTAAATGTCAATTATGTCAAAAAGCGTGCGAGTTAGAAGCCATAGACTTCGATCAAAAGGAAGAGAAAATGCGTTTCAAGGTTGGAACAATTATCATTTCGACGGGGTGGGACGAATACATACCCGAAGATGGATACTTGGGTTATAATCAATACGATAATGTCATTACTCAATTACAACTTGAGCGTATTTTAGCTCCAAATGGACCAACTGGTGGGCACTTAGTGAGACCGTCGGACGCAAAAGAGCCTAAAAAAATACTTTTCATTCAATGCGTAGGTTCGAGAGACTTAAATAGAAACGCCTATTGCTCAAGCGGAGTATGCTGTATGATTAGCATAAAGAATTCAAAATTAATTAAACAACATTATCCAGACACCGAAGTTGATGTTGCTTACATGGATATGCGGGCAGCGGGAAAATATTACGAAGAATATTACACATCTTCGAGGAAGGAAGGAGTGAAGTATTTAAGAAGTAATATATCGCGCGTCGAAGAAGACCCCAAGACTAAAAATCTATCAGTAAAAGTGCAGGATACGCTAAGAGAGTCGTTGGGTGTTCGGGAAAAGGAGTACGATTTAATTGTTCTTTCTGCAGCAATGGTTCCTACCTATGGTGTTGATGTATTGAAGAATATTATAAAACTCGAAGTCACTCCGGATGGATTTTTCAAGGAGACTCACGCTCGATTAGATCCGATAACTACAAAGATTCCAGGAATTTCACTTGCTGGCGTTGCTCAAGGTCCAAAATCGATTGCAGAATCGATAATGCAAGCGGGAGGTGCCGCAGCAGCTGCATCTAATTTGATGAAACGAGGTAAATTTAAAATTAACTTAATTATTGCCGATGTGGATAAAGAAAAGTGTAGCAAATGCGAATTATGCATCTTAAATTGCCCTTACAATGCAATTAAAATGTCCAAAGACGGCGCTGAAGTTGATGAAATTACTTGTAGAGGTTGTGGATCCTGCCTTTCAAACTGTCCAAGCGAAGCAATAACGCTAAAATATTACAGAGAAAAGCAATACGAGGACCAAATTGACGCATTATTAAGAGAACAAGAAGAGGAGGCGACATAAAGAGATGGACGATTATAAAATATTATCTTTTCTGTGCATGAAATGAGGTTATGGGGCAGCAGACATGGCAGGAATCATACGAGCGCAATATCCGCCAACACTTCGACCGATAAGAGTGAATTGTACTGGAAGGGTCACACCGAGTTTAATGATGAGAGCGATTGGAAATGGCGCAGATGGCGTTTTAGTTGTTGGATGATATCCGGGTGAATGCGATTACGAGACGGGAAATAAAGTTGCGCTTAAGAATGTTGAATATGTTAGGGAAATTTTGAAAACTAGCGGAATTAATCCAGAACGAGTCGTAATGGAGTATTGTACTTCTGCCGAAGGAGACAAATTTCAAAAAACCGCAATAAAAGCCACAGATGCGATAAAGAAACTTGGTAAAAATCCCCTCAACAAAACTAAAACCGACTAGGATGAATAAAACGAGAAAATTTGAGTCGTTTTACGACTACCTATTGCAATAGGGTTCGGATAATAATATTTATTATTTCTCATATCGTATTTTTTTTTAATATAATAATGTTTATAAATAGTTAGTGCTTTTTTGGTGGGCTGATATAGCAGAAATATTAATTTTTGAGCCTTTAGAGCGCACTTTATGGTTAATAGCGATAGTTATATTGCTACTATGCAACCTATATTATTTTTTTCGTAGTTTCAAGGTCGAAATGATAACTGAAAAGAGGGTAATGATGGGATTTGCTTCTTTTTTCTTGGGATTAGCTTTTACGAGGATTTTCTATTTCGTTAGTGATTTTTATTTAATTGGCGGAAATCGAGACGGTCATTTTTATTACGCCGATAAAAATAATCCTTCAGAAATCGCTTTCATAATGTTGATGTTTGGAAACTCCAGTTTTCTAATAGGAATGACTTTTCTTTTTTTTACAGTCGAATTAGTTATAAAGCGTACTAAATACATATTAACGTGCTGTAGCGCGCTTTCTATAGTCTTGCCGTTTATTGATGTTATGTTTGTTTTTATTTTAGTGCCTACATATATGTTTTTATATATAGCGATCTTATTGTGGTTTGGTAGAAGCTCCAGTTTTGAATTTCAAACCGTTTCGGGGTTAATGATAACAGGTGGAATGTTATTATTAGTGGGGTCTTTTTTTTACGCAATGGCAGTTGATGAGACGATGAGCTTATCTATGCCTTTAATTATAACTCCAATTTTTTATATGGCTGGTGCGCTTTTCATTATCTCTCCTGCGTTTATTTCTCCAGAATTTTACTCTCGACCGTTAAAAAAATGGATTATCTTTCTTGTCGCATGTATATTCGTATCAATCCTTTGTTTAACCTTATTAATCTCATTGGGAATCGATTTTTGGTACTTCTTAGCGTTTCTTTTTGGGTTTTTTCTCTTTGCTTTTTTATCTGTATTTGCTTTATTTAATGTTATAAAAACTACAAAGTCTCAAGAAGCCATTCAAGAACAAATTGATGAAAGCCAAGATATCCTGAGAATTTTTACAAAGCGTAGAAAGCTAACCGAAGAGGAAGTCTCTGTTTCTAAAGAGAAAAAAATCTGTTTAGTCTGTAAAGAGAAATTATCCCGCTCGATATATCTTTGCCCAGATTGCGACGCATTATACTGTAGTAGATGTGCTGGTGCCTTAAGTAGCTCAGAGAACGCTTGTTGGGTTTGTGAGACGCCCATTGACGACTCAAAACCAGTGAATGTTATTCACGAAATTGACGAAGAATCCTTAGTGGTAAATGAAGATAAATAAAGAGTGGTTTTCTATCTTATTACAATTGATCTTGACCATTTGTTAGCCAAGTAAGGTCCACTGTAACGAATGTAATTGATTCACGGTAATCGTACCTTCCGGTCTCGAAAAGTACGCAAAGGGAATTATTTTCCAGCACCACAATTTGTGAATACGCTGAAGGTCCTTCATATACAAGTTTTGATACAGGCCAGCTATTTCCTTCGTCATAACTCATTCTAATTGTCAGATGGCCCCGAGATAAGCGATCGGGATTTGAAAAGAGCACCCGGCTTTTGGGCGTTTTTGTAAACCTATAAATCGAAGCCATGCAACCTGGATCTGTGAATTCTTTATCGAGATACCCGGGCTCCCATGTTTCACCCTCATCGTTGCTCCAAGCTACATATCTATATCCGTCCCTTGTTCGA
>JAHQWX010000095.1 GCA_029856375.1 Promethearchaeia archaeon
TATTTTAGTTTTACGGTTTTTGCGGTTTCGAACAAATAAGAGAAGTAAAAGGTAGCAGCGGGGCCAAAAGCTATGTGATCTGTTACGATTCCAAAATAGGAAGTTTTTTCAAAGAATTTTTGCGATAGAATTACGAACGCGTCCTTGCCTCCATCGATTACTATTCCGTTCCCAAAAATTTGATCTCTATATCTAATGTCAGATATCTCCTTATATTTCGAGAGCCATTCTTTGTACGCGGGATCCTTCAATGAGCTTTCTTCGACTAATAGTTTTATTTCTATAACGCCTCGGGCTCGGGCCTTACTTACTGTTTCGAAACATTCTTTTACAAATTCTAAATCTGGAGAGACAAAATGTATCGATTTTTTTGCAGATTTCATGAGGCTTAACGCCGAATTCATGCAATTTTCTTTCCCCCGGTGCACATATAGAGCAATTTTTATGGGGCTTTCTTGGTTTTGATAAATTGGGTTTAATTCTCGAATTATTTTATTCGAATCCTCTTCAAATTTTTGCATCAGCATTTTTTTTGCAATAAGTAACGCCTCATCAGGAGATTTTGCAAAGTATCGCGAAGGGCGGCTTTCTTCTTCCTTGATTATAAAAGATTTCTCCTTTTCGAGAATACTTAATATGTTGTAAATTCGCGAATATGGTACGCCAGATACTTCACTTAATTTGCGCGCGTCCATGGGCCCATTACTTACCAACGCGAGATAAATCGATATTTCGTAGTCTGTCAAGCCAATTTCCCTTAGACTTTCTTTGACAGCTTCTGGTATTCCCTTTTCTTCGACCATTTTTTATCGCTCCGTTTTTAATAATAAGTAATTTATCAATAGATTATTTCAAAGTATAAATAACTTTTTTATTAAAACCTTATGGGATCTAATAGAATTTCTTACTTTAATATTTTTACTCCTATTTTTGAGAAAAGCAAGTCGGAATTTGGTCAAATTTGGAGGTTATTAAAATAAAAATTATAAGTTCTTTTATGAGAAGAATAAAATAAGATATAAAAAGATTCAAAGCTAATTTTGTCATTAATATCGTAAGTGGTTTCGGATATGACCGATGAGTTTGAAATATTGAGTAAAAAATTAGAGCAAAGAAATGTAAATGTCGAGCAAACAATTAAAAAGCTCGAAAATTTTAAAATTGGTACTCCTTCTTGGGGATATTCGGAAGGAGGGACTAGATTTCATGTTTTTCAAGACCCATACGCGGCTAGAGATATAATTGAGAGATTAGACGACGCAGCTCAAGTGAATAAATACACGGGAATAGCACCAGAATTTGCTATACATATTCCTTGGGATAAAGCAGAATCTTATAACGAAATAGCAGATTACTCTCAAGATTTAGGGATGAAAATTACAGCTGTAAATCCTAATTTGTTCGAAGAGGAAGAGTATAAGTATGGTAGTTTATGTAATTCTAAACCAGAAATTCGAAAAAAAGCTCTTGAACATGTGATGGAATGCTTAGACATTTGCAAAATTTTGCGAGCGCCGTATTTAAGCTTATGGTTTCCGGATGGAACTAACTTTCCTGGGCAAGGAGATTTCGTAAAAAGAAAAAAGTGGATGTTAGAATCGTTAAAAGAAGTCTATGCAGCCATGCCAGATTTTGTGATTATGCTTTTAGAGTACAAATTTTTTGAACCCGCGTTTTACCATACAGATATACCAGATTGGGGGCAAGCTTATTTATTATGTAAGAAGCTTGGAGAGAGAGCGAAGGTTCTCGTAGATTTAGGTCATCATCCTCATGGCACCAATATCGAATTTATTGTCGCAAATTTGGTCGACGAGGGATTTCTAGGTGGATTTCACATGAATTCGAGAAAATATGCCGACGACGATTTAACTACGGGTTCTCTTAATTTATACGAACTATTCCTAATTTTCTGGGAATTAATTAAAGGAAATGCCGACGATTCTAGAAAGACTGGATTCATGCTCGACCAAAGTCACAATCTAAAATCGAAAATTGAGGCAATGATACAATCGGTACTTACAGCACAAGAAGTATATGCAAAGTCATTAACTATCGATAGAAGTCGATTGGAAAATGCGCAGGAGAATCAAAATATCATTAATGCAGAAACATGTTTAAAAGATGCATTTTTTACCGATGTTAATCCAATTTTAGTGAGATTCAGAGAAGGTAAAGGATTACCCCAAGATCCATTAAAGGCATTTCTTGATTCGGGATATAAAGCACAAATCCTTAAAAAGCGAAGACTATAACTATTTATGTAAACATATTTGATACTTTGTTAACAAAATAGCTAATTACCTATTACAATTTTTAATATTTTTTGATTATTTTGAATATCGTTATTAGGGAAAATGAATTTTCAATTTCTGAAAATGATAATTTTATAAAGATATATTAATTTTAGATCCGTGAGCATAAGGATATTATCAAAAAATAACATAAAGAATTGAAAGTTGATAAAGAAAATGGATCCAATTGATCTAAGAATTTTAGAAGAATTAAAAGAAGACTCTAGAAAATCTTTTAGCGAAATAGCGCAAAATGTAGGAAGAACTGAAGCAACCGTTAGGAGAAGAGTTAATCACTTGAAGGAGTCGGGAATCATCAAACGCTTTACAATAGCGTATGAGGCGACCAACAAGCCCAAGATTAAAGCAACAGTAGAGATTGAACCAGATTTCAAAAGGATAAAAGAAATTTGCGCAGCGCTTTCAAAGGTTGAAGAAGTAACCGATATTTGGCGCTTAAGTGGGGATTGTGGAATTTTCTTAAAGGTAGAAATTGATTCAATAGAAAAATTTAATCCACTTATTGAAAACAAACTTTCGACCGTACCCGGCGTGCAGATTAAAGAGACTTGTTTTATTACCCAAGAGATAAAAAGCAAATATTAAATCGGTTTTAAGACCATAAATGAGTCGTATAGGGCTTCATTTTCAATTTTTTTAAAATGTACAATAAATAAAAATAATAGAATATTGTGTAATTTATCCAACAATAAATTAAATTTATTGCAATGAGTTATCGATTCACGAAAGAGGAATTAAAAGAGTTATTATTCGATTTTAACTCAATAGAAAATGTACTTCCCTCAAATAAACCTTCTAAAGTGTGCATTTGGGACGAAACTCTAAGGGATGGAGAGCAAAGCCCGGCAGTTTTTTTGACTATTGACGAAAAAATCCATCTTTCAAAATTACTTGACGAAATTGGTGTGAAGTTGATCGCGGTTGGTTTTCCAGCAGTCTCCAAATCCGAAAAAGAAATAGTGAAGGTTTTAATGAAGGAGAATCATAATAATGCCGCAATTTTAGCCGTTGCAAGGCCAAGAAAGGAAGATATTGACGCATGTATTGAGAGCGATGCGAAAGAGATCGTTATTTTCATGCCAATCTCTGACTTTTTCATCAAGATGTTAAAGCTGACGCAAGAAAAGGAATTAGAAATAATTACAAACGGTATTACTTACGCAAAAGATCATGGCTTAAAAGTAAACTGGGTGTCGGAAGATTGCACGCGAGCACAATTAGATCACCTTTTAAATGTCTTTAAAACTGCTATATCAGCGGGTGCGGAAAGAATTGTGATTGGTGATACAGTTGGAGTTTTGACTCCTTATTCTACTAAATTTTTAGTTCACCAGATCATGGACAAAGTATTGCAGAATCAGAATAATATTCATCTTGGAATTCATTGCCACGATGATTTCGGAGTTGCAGTTGCAAACACAGTTACAGGCGTGTTTGAGGGGTGCACATACCCACACACCTGCATTAATGGTTACGGCGAGAGAGCAGGGAACGCGGCACTTGAGGAAGTCGTTTTATTATTAGAGAGAAATGGAATTAAGACTGGTATTAAAATGGATAAGTTAAAAGAACTTAGCGAAACAACTGAAAAATATTTTGCTCAACCTTTGCAGCTAAATAAGGCCGTTGTTGGGCGTTATGCGTTTGCTCACGAAAGCGGACTACATATTGCGGGAATTCTCGCGCATCCTTTAAGTTACGAACCGATCAATCCAAAAATGGTGGGCGCCCAAAGAAAATTTTATCTTGGAAAGGGTAGCGGATCGAAATCAATTATTCACGCAATTAAAGAAAAATTGACCACTCTTGATTTAAAGTTACCAGATATTTCAGACGAGATTATTAAAAAGGTCGTTGCTGAAGTAAAAGCAAAACACGAGGAGTCCAGTAAAGAAGACATCCAGAATAGTTTTCAAATCATTAAGCAGGAATTAGAAAAAATTTCGACTGGAGTTTCGGATAAAGACTTTTTTGAAATCGTCAATAAATATATGCAACCTATCGCGAAAGAAGACGATTGGTTTAAGAAAAAAGAAAATTAAATCGTTTCGTACTTTAATAGCTTTTACATTCTTTTAATTTAGACTTTTCTCAATAGTTAGAAATATATTTGAGATTTGTTTTGTATTTATAAGATTTCTTAATTTTAGATAGATTTTCAATGTCCGAAGATAAAGATATATTAATTGGTAAATTGGTTGGAAAAACAACCACAGATTCGGTAAGTATTTTAATAGAAAACGAGTCTGTTGGGAGAAACGACTACTTAGTAATATACAAAGAGCCCAAAGAGGGAGAGGATAAAAAAAAATACTTTTTACTAAGTATTACGGATATTTGGAACGATAAAGAAGGCTTCATGGCAAAATTGAAAGTTCTTGGGAAAATGCCAAAAAGACCATTTCCCATTGGAGCTGAGGTATTCCTTGCAACGGAAAAACAAATTAAGAAAAAATTGGGGATAGATAATCCAGACAAAAAGAGCTTAAATTTAGGGGTGCTCCTAGGATATCCCTACGAGGTTAAATTAAAAGTTAAAAATTTCGGTAGGATTTTCATTACTGGAAAATCGGGTTCCGGAAAATCTTATACAATGGGTGTCTTAATAGAAGAATTTCTCCAAAAAGGAATTCCAATCGTAATCTTTGATCGACACGGAGAATATTCAAGCTTGAAAGTATCCGGAGAAAAATCAGAAACGGGGGACAAAGTTCCAAGTAAATACGTTGAAAATATTATAGATTTCGCGGATTTAAGCGTTAACGAGGGCGGAGATGTCGATTTAAAATACGTGTTTTCTCTTGACGCTACCGATTTAGTTGCTTCAAACCTTTGCACAATATTGAATTTTCGAGGTTTGCCGCTCGAAATTCAAGAAAATGTAGCAAACGAAATACTTATGAAATTATACACTGCGAGCACGAGCAAACAATTACAGCCTTTTTACCTGTTTATTGACGAAGCACACCTTTTTGCAGGTAAGAAAAAGACTGATACATGCGAAACCGTCAAATTATTTTCTCAAGAAGGGCGTAAATTTGGAGCAAACATCGTCCTTTCAACGCAAAAACCTCAATTATTAAATACTACGATTAGGAGTCAAGCAGGAACTTGGATTATTCACCAATTAACGGATATTAGAGATATTGATATAACGATATCTAGTGCTGAAGATTTAGGACCAGAGTATAAAGAAGAGATACAGAGACTAGAACCTGGTGAAGCGATAATATGTGGCGATGCTGTTAAAAGTAAACCGCTTTTCGTGAAAATACGAAAACGCTCTACCGCACATGGAGGTATGGGATTTAATCCACTAGATTTTCTATCCGATAAAACCATAGAGAATTTGAAAAAAAGAAGACTTAAAGTACTAGAAACAAAATCACAAGACAAACTACAGGAAGCCGAATCGTTATTTCAGCAAGTCTTGACGGGAAAACCGGGAAAAAAATCGAAAAGCGAAATGTTATTTCTTCAAAATAGGATCAAGGAATTAGAAAAAGAAGTTCAATATTGGAAAGGAAAATTTGAAGCAAAGAAAGCGGAAAAGAAGAAAGCAATAAAGTTAGCTGAAAAGTCTATAGAGGAATTAAAAGTTAGATCGAAAAATAAAGATATATTGGATTAAAGTTTAAATTAGAACTTGTTTTATAAATACACGCGAATAATCCCGTTTTTTTGCAATTCTTCTATAGATTCTGGAAGGTTTTCTATGTTATTTCCCCTTAACCATAATTCTTTAAGATGTTTTAAAAATCCAATTGATTCTGGAATTGCTGATAAGTGATTGTTATTTAATTGCAAAATTTTTAGCGACACCATAGATCCAATTGATTCAGAAATAATATTTATATTATTATCGTTTAAACACAAAAACTCTAAAGAACTCAGAGAACTCAACGATTCTGGGAACGCAGTGAAATCATTGCGTTCTAACCATAGTGATTTTAGGGAATTGAGAGACTTAAAGGAGCCAGAAAGAGACTTTAAATTATTATTGCCTAAGTATAAAGCACTAAGTGATGTTAGATTACTTATTGAGTCTGGTAAAGCACTTAATTTATTATCATCTAACCATAATTTTTTTAGCGAAGTAAGCGAACCAATCCATTCTGGTATCATTTTTAGTTTATTATTACTTAATCCCAAATATTCAAGCGATTTAAGTAGTTTTAATGACTCGATTAACGATTTCAACTTATTTCCCGAAAGTCCTAAGTTTCTAAGGGAGGACACGGAACTAATCCAATCTGGAATGCTATTTATTTGATTATTTTGCAAATATAATGATTCGAGAGATGAGAACGAAGTTATCCATTCAGGAATTTCTTCTAATGAGCTATTGTTTAAAGTCAATTTTTTTAAATGAGAAAGAGGTAAGATTTTTTTAAAATCTCTCTCCTGATTGTTAATATCTAAGTCGTGAATTGAGAGGGGTGATAAAGTTGTTATGAACTTAGGGTTTATATTAAGATATCTAAATCTTAAATCTAATTCAACCAAAGCTCCATTTGCCAATTTAAAATCTATTTTTTGGAACTGCTTTTTCAAAAAGGTAATTGCGAAATAATCAATTAATATTTGAGCTAATTTAATACTTGAAAATTCTTTAATTTTTTCATTGTGGGCTAGAAGATATAAATTTTCTTTGAATTTTGGTTCAAGAATTTTATTAATTTCGTCAATTAAGATTGACTTTGACTTCAGATCGTCTTC
>JAHQWX010000096.1 GCA_029856375.1 Promethearchaeia archaeon
ATCTTCCTTAAGATTATTTTCTCTTACTTTTTCCATCTCAACTCACTACTGACCCATTAAAAATACTTATCAATTTATATAAAAAAATGAAATTACCTTGTATTAGGTTTTTGCGTATCAAAATATAACTAATATATATTTTAAATGTCTAAAAAGGAGTTAAGTCTAAATACGAAATTTCTTTTTATAGATATAACTTCTATAAACAGACATACTGTTTATTTTATTAGAGGGATTGATTTTTTTTTAAGGACTGTTTTAGGAGACAATGAATTAAAAATGAAACTAAAAGGTATTGAAAAGTTACGCGAAAAGCTTCCCAGTTATCCTGGTAAAAAAATTCTTTTTTTTCCAATTCTCGCGACATCATCGTTCTTCTTGGGTTTAATTTCATTACTGATACTTGATGTCATTCCCCGCTTTTTCCCTACGATTGAATTTTTTATTGTAATTGAACCCATCATGCCAATTTTGGGGACTCTTATGATTGGAACCATTGGATTTTTATGCATTTTCAAAGTATGGCACAGTAAAGAGAAATATTTAAAGAAATTTAAAGAATTCGCATATCAAAGAGCCTTTAAATTTGGATTAATTGGTGTTCCAATAGTTTTTGTGTTAGTTCTTCATGCTTATATTCCTTATGAGTTATTACCTCCAAGTGCACCCGTGAATGGAATAACAGTTTCTCTTTCAACCTCCCTATTATCCATCATAGCAGGATTTGCTACAATCGAAATCATAATAAGAATCGTTGGGAGCTTTTTTTTTATTTTTATTGGATTACTTACCATGCGCCGCGCTATTTTTTCTTTTGGAATAGATTACATGGCTGTGGTGTATCTTTATTATCCTGAAGAATCTGAAGTACAAGAACATGAAATATATTCAATTCTTAGGCATCCAACTTATCTAGCTATTCTTCTTTTTTGTCTTGGAGGTTTTTTTGCACGGTTTTCTCTATATTCGATTTTTATCTTCGCAATTCTTTTAACAGGTCTACTCATTCACATTAGATTAGTTGAGGAAAAAGAATTAATTAAAAGGTTTGGGGATTCGTATCTTGAGTATAGAAAAAAAGTTCCCGCACTTCTCGTTAGACCAAAGAATTTAGGAAAATATTTTAAATTCTTAATTAAGGCGAAAAAATAAATCGAATGGATATAGAAAACTTTTTCAAAAAAGAGTTATCTTAGGTTAGAATTTTCTAATATTTTAATTCTTTTAATTAAATAGTTAACTGGGTGAGTATTTTTTCTTTTATTTCTTCTATTTTACGAAAATCTTTATCGGGTATAGAAGAACCAATTCTTAAGATTTCGTTTATCAAATCTTCGTCTACAACATCCTCGAATATTAGACCTTTCTCTACTACTTCTAATCCTTTATAATATAAAAGAAGTAAGATTTTGATAAATCCTAATAATTTCTTATAATCCGTAAATTTATCAATATCGTCAAATGCACTCTGAATTAAAAAACCGTTTTTAATCATGTTTGCTATATATAGAATTAATTGCTGATTTAGAGGTAAATTTTTCTCGCCGGCTAATTGCGTTAAATACTTCAAATCGTTTTCTTTTGATAAAATTTCATTAATTTCTCTTCGACACTCGAACCAATTGAGTTCAATGTCGTCCCAATTAATATCTTTCTTACTCCACCATTCAGAAATATATTCAGCATAATTTGAATACGAGTTTAACCAATTTATGGCTGGATAATGTTTCAAATAAGCTAATTTAGGATCTAACGCCCAGAAAGTTTGAACTAAGCGTTTAGTGATTGCAGTTACTGGTTCGCTAAAATCGCCAGCGGGGGGTGAAATGGTTCCAAGAATCGTGATTGAGCCGGTACTTTCTTCCTTAGAGCGATTTTTTCCAGAATTTTGAACAACACCCGCGCGTTCGTAAAAGCTAGAGAGTCTTGATGGAAGATAAGCTGGGTAACCTTCTTCAGCAGGCATTTCCTCTAATAATCCCGAAATTTCCCTCAATGACTCAGCCCATCTTGAAGTGCTATCCGCTAATACGGCAACATCGTATCCCATATCTCTATAATATTCTGCGATAGTAATTCCTGAAAAAAGGCTGGCTTCTCGTGCAGAAACGGGCATATTAGAAGTATTTGCAATGAACACAACGCGATCAAAAAGAATTTGTCCACTTTTAGGATCTATAGTTTCAATGAATTGTTTGAGAATATCTGCAATTTCATTTCCTGGTTCTCCACACCCGATATATACAATAACATCTGCGTTACACCATTTTGCAATGGAATGTTGTAAAATGGTTTTACCCGTTCCGAACCCGCCAGGGATCGCAACTGTACCACCTTTTGCAATGGGAAATAATAAATCAATGACGCGTATTCCCGTAATAAGCGGCTCATAAGGATTGATTCTGTGTACAAATGGTCTTTTTATATTTATTGGCCACTTTTGTATCATCGAATAAGATACTTCCTTATCGTCTTTTTTCAAGATATACAAATTATCCTCAATTTTATAATCCCCTTCTTCAGCTATGTAACATAAAATTCCCGAAGCGTTAGGTGGTACTAAAATTTTATGTTCGATCGATAAAGTTTCTTGAACTGTTCCTATTATATCTCCACCATTCAAAAGGTCATTTATTTTACTCATTGGTTTAAAGTGCCATTTCTTATTTCTGGATAGCGAAGGAAATTCAATACCTCGGCTTAATTCTCCAACTCCGGTATTTTTAAAGATCATTTCTAAAGGTCTTTGAATCCCGTCAAATATGTTCGCGATTAATCCAGGAGCTAATTCCATTGACAATGGTTCTTGTAGGTCAATTACTTCTTCACGTAATTTCACATTTATTGTACTTTCAAAACATTGCGCAACCACATGATCTGAGTACTTATGAATTACTTCTCCCAAAATATTATGATTAGATATCTTAATTAAATCGTGTATTCTAGTTGATCCTTCCAATCCTTTTATATTTATTAATGTTCCGTTAATAGCAGAGATGTAACCAATGTTTGAATCGATCATTTAAAGAATTTTCATATATTCTATTATGTAATATATTATATTATTAAAAATTATTAATTCATTTCCCACAAATTGGACATTTCTTTGCAAATTTTGGGATCATTAAACCACAATTGTCACACTTACGAATTATGGGTTCACGATATTCAAAATCAAGATCTATTTTGTTCAGATGTCTCATCTTAAATAATCTCATTTCTTCTCTTCGCTTATTTTCTTCTTCTTTCTTTTGCATTTTCTCTTTTTGTACCTTTTTTTTATCAGGAAACATACTAGCGTAGAGAGATTTACGTCGTCCTCTTAATAAAGGACCCAAGAAGATTAAAAAAACAAAACTAAGAACTAAAATAATGATCAAAGGATTTGCACCAAAGTCAGTTAAAAGAACATATAGAACGATTATTATAATTATATTCAAGACTAAGAGCAACAATCGAAAAATCAATTGTTTCCAAGACTTTTTTTTCTTGTTGTCTTGAATTGTCATAATTTAAATATCGAGAGAATTAATCTCTTTTAAAGGTATTTTTTCATAATGTATTTTTTTGCTTTTTCGATTTCTTCAATAGTCTTTTTAGTCTCAATCTCTTTCTCTATGTCTTCTGAAATTAAATCCCGCTCTAAACCTAATTCAAATTTAATAACAGAGAATTGGGAGGTCAAATGGAAAGGAGCGTATTCTTTTCCAGATCCTTGAAAGAATTTAAAAAAGAATTCGTAAAAGTGAAGCCTCATTGTATTTAAAAAAACAAGCAAGCCTTCTAGTAAAATTACAATAATATTTCCAAAGATTAACCCAAAAGTTTGAAGACTCTGAAATAAAAGTCCTTCTCCTTGAATTATATCAACCATTGCTCTTATCGCTAAAAGTAAAGAGATATGTGCTAAAGATAATGCAAGCAACCGGATATAAGATGCTGCATTGCTCATTACTGATAATAGGGTTTCAAAAGTTTCAATTGATCCTTCGCCAATTAATCCTCCATATGATTCCTGTTTTAAAGAAGGCACGCGAAGTGCTTTTCCAAGAGGTTTTAAAACAATTAAAAGTATCCCTGGTACGAGTGGCAAAAGAATTGGATAAGGAAAAATTAACCAAGAATTAATATCGAAACCATAGGTAAAAAGTAATATTGTACCTCCCGTTAAAAGTAATATTTTCATTATAGAGTCGGAAAAAGCTAAATATTTTCGTTCTTGCTTCCAATAATTTACTGCTTGTATTAACCATCCTAAGTTAATATGAAAAACTCCAATTAATATTGCAAATTTAAAAGTTGTCATTATATTATTTAATGGATTGTAGAGCGTAATATTCAGAATTGGAATAGTAATTGGATGTAACTGCCAAATGACTATATTAAAAATCTCCAATTCATGCGTTCCAAAGATTTCCCCATATAAAAAGCCACCTAAAATTGCACCTAATCCGCAATAAAAGATAATCCAACACAGATTGTAAAGATCAGTGCCCTTTCTTGCTCTGAATATATATGCACCAATTAATCCAGAAATTACTAAAATAAAACCATGACCCACATCACCGAACATTAAACCGAAAATCAATGGGAAAGTGATGGCTATAAACGGCGTAGGATCAATTTCGTGGTAAGAAGGAGTTCCATACATTCTGGTTATCGTTTCAAAAGGTCTTACTAAAAAATTATTCCTCATAATTGTGGGTGCTTGATTTCTCAAATCCTTTTCCTTAACTTCAGATTCTGAAAGTTCTTTACGTTCCTTTGACTCTTTATCACTTATTACTTTTTCAGAATAATCTTGGTCAAGTTCAGATTCAAAAATTGGATGCTTTTTTGAAATGTCTATAGAGTTTATTAATGGTGTTTCTCTAAAATTATGAAGAATACCATCAATTATTTCTTTTTTTTTATCTATTGGCACGAAAAATTCTACAGTTATACGATCAACAGATTCTTGCTCAAATTGATTAAGTGCCCACAAATTTTGTTCTATATTTTGAATTGTTTCATAAATAGCTGCAATTCTTAAAATATTGTCGTCTCTTATTCTTTCTAATTCCTTTTGATATTTTATTTGATTCTTCTCTATTACTTTAATCGACTCATTAATTCTTTCAAAATCTACTCCGTCAGGTGTCAAAAATTTCTTTACGATCGGAATTTCCTCAGCAAAAATTATGTTTAATCTCTTAGTTAATTCCTCCTCTCCGTTCTTTGGATAAATAACGAAAAAACATATTCGATCGTCGCTTATTTGATGCGTCTGATAAATACATGGAAATTCCGAAAATTCGAGTAGTATTTTTAAATTATCTAGATTTTTTGTAAAAGTAGTGAAGACTTTAAATTTAAGTCTCTGAAAATGATCTACACCGTCTCGTGTTATGTTAAAATTTTCTAAGAAACTATAACTTAATTTTAAGAAGTTTAAATTTTCCAATTCTATTTTTAATCGAGCAGTATTCCTTTCTAATTCTAAGTGTCGTCGCTCAAAGAAATTAATTTCTTCTTGGATTTTATTCATTAGTTCCTGTAAATCTTTTACTTCAAATATGAATTTATCCTTTTCATCGCATTGAATATGAAAAAATTCAGATAATTGAATATCAAAGTCTCTAAATAAAGTTTCGACACTTTGCCTCAATAAGCCAATTTGTTCAATTAGTAGAGCATCTTTTTCACTTTTTTGAAGTTTTTCGTGCTTTTTGGGCTTAATATATATCGAATTTTGCTCGGATAAATAATTTAAAATGCCATATCTGTAAATATTATTAATTTTTAATCTAACTAAGCTCATCTCGTTTTTTTCTTTCATTTTTAATCTCAATGTGATTTATTTTTCATTTATTAATTATCAAATTTTTAACTTTTTTCAATCTAACAAATCCTTCTCGTTCAGTCTCTTCTAAAATATCCTTAATTTGCTTAATATCTGATTCTAAGTTAGGAATGACAAGATTTTTTAAACCATTTATTCTACGATTAATTTTTTTAAAACTTAATGCAACTTTCAACAATAAATCTTCTCTTTCTGCGTGTTGTAGCATAACTTCAAAAAGTACTCTTAAAATAGTTATTAATTCGTCACAATAGTGACTTGTATTTTCAAAGGAATAAGCTGGGAGTTCTCTTTCTCTTTTTAATTCATATATTATCTCTGGAACTATTAATCCAATTTTCTTTTTATAGCGTACATTAATTATTGGCGTATGTTGGATTTTACTCAGATTACTTATTAGATTTAATTGTATCTTTCCCATTTCTTTATAACTTTTATAGAGCTTATATAAGGCTTGTCTGTAAAGATAAATAAATTCATTTTTAGATTGTAAATATTCCGACCAAAAATCTTTAATTTGAGCTATTAATTGCTCGCGTTTAAACTCTAAAAAATGCTCGCCCTTAACAGCAAAATTCAATTTCTTTTTTAAAGCAATTAAATTTGTTTTAGTTGGTTTAATTTGTCGAAAGCTAATGTTTCACACCTTTTCAGAATAATATTTACTAATAAACTCTTCGTGGATTCTTAGTAATTGATTTCTTTCTAAATTAGATAAAACATCCCATGCAATGTTAAAGGTTGTATTAAAATCGCGATTTTCTAATTCTCCTTGGTTTAGAAAAGTTCTTTCAAAATCATCACCAAATTTTAATAAAGACTTTTGAGTTAAATTAAGACCTTCCTCTCCAATAATCGAAATGAGGTCCCTTACTTCTAGCGCACTTGAATAGGAAGCTAATAGTTGTGAGCTTATATCAGCGTGATCTTCGCGAGTATTTTTTTTTCCGATGGAATCTTTCATGAGTCGCGAAATAGATGCTAATACATCCATTGGAGGATAAATATTTTTTTTATTTAAATCACGGCTAAGAACAAGTTGACCTTCAGTAATATAACCAGATGTATCGGGAATTGGATGTGTTATATCATCGTTAGGCATG
>JAHQWX010000097.1 GCA_029856375.1 Promethearchaeia archaeon
GGCTCCAAATATTCCAGTATCAATAAAAAAATCGACAAAGGAGAAGACAGCGTATGCCAATCCTTCCTTCTCTCTGATCTGCTGGAACAGCCGTGAACTCATTCCGCCTCCCAACAGGGTGTTGAGAATGAGAAGGGGAAATCGCTGGGGTTGTGAATAAGGGAAGCTGCGGGCTCCGATACAGAGGTGCGTCTGGGCGATTTCCCTTGGATGGATATCGAAACCTCTAAGACTAGAAAGTGCATTAGCGACAGCGATATCACCTTCATAACTCGCAACATGAGCGAGCATTATACCAGGAATGACATCACCAATAGCATAGATCCCTTTCGCTGATGTCTCTAAAGTTTTTGGATCTACCTTGATTGCACCTCGTTCAATCTCAATCCCTAAATTCTCCAAACCAAGATTTGAAGACATTTTCGCTCTACCGATTGATACTAGGCAATATTCTGCTTCGAAGTACGATTTTTCAGCGGTATCAATTTGATCCCGCGGAATTGATGCTGAGCACGTTGTAGCTTTTACCCCTGTACCTATATTTTCTACATTTAATACATTTTGACTCTCAAATACTTCGATCCCTAATTTTGAAAACTTTGTTTTTAATTCTTTTACAACCAAAGGCTCTTCTGTTGCTAAAATGGTATCTAAATACTCTAGAATAGTGACCTTCGAACCAAACCTATTGAAAATGTTTGAGAATTCGCAACCAATCACTCCACCACCGATAACTAATAAGCTTCTTGGTACTGTTTTAAAATCTGGGGAGAGAATATCGTCGCTCGTCAAAATTCGTTCGTGATCGATGTTAAATGCTGGGATCATAGCTGGTTGTGCACCGGTAGCGATAATTATTCTTTTCCCTTTAATTATTGTGGTAGAATCGCCACTTTTAACCGATACATCGTAGCCAGACTCAAAATTCCCTCCGCTTATCGAACCGAAACCGTTATAGATTGCTACCTTCCACATTTTCAGTAAACCTTCAATGCCTTGGACTAACTCAGTCACAACTTTATTTTTTCTTTCAACTGCTTTTCCAAAGTCTAAAGAGACTCCGCCAATATTTATCCCGAATTCACTGGCTTTTTCGTGAATGTTTTCAGCTAATTTAGCAGAAGCATACAATGCTTTTGTAGGAATGCAACCCACATTGAGACATGTCCCACCCAGTTTATTTTTCTCGACAATTCCCACCTTTGCTCCGTATTGAGATGCTCTTATTGCCGTATGATAACCACCTGGACCTCCTCCAATAACAATAATGTCAAAAATTTCGCTCAATTTTAACAGACTCCCTACTGCGATCAGATAATTATTTTATGCATTATACGAGTAAGAATATTGAATAAATAATAAATTCTACCAATTTCACTAATAACGCTAATAAATTTTAATATAGTAAGAGGAAAACTTAGTATTCATGCATTAATTTGATCAATTTTAAAAGAATTATAAGAGAGATATTGTTAAATTTGATCAAAGAAAATTTATATCATCTGTTTAACCAACCATCTTAGCGCGTTCATGTTTGCTTCTTTATCGTCCTTCACATTTATAATAAAGTATTTCAGGTCAATTCCATCTTTTTGGAATCCTTCTAAGTAAAAGTAGTTATCAAATGGATTTTCTTTTATCGGTTGTCCATTTTCTATTTTATTACCGATAATAATAAGAGGAATATTTCTATTTTCTTCCTCTATAAATTTTTTAATCACATTTTCAAATTGGTTAACCGCCTCGTTAATCGTAACTTGATCAGTTACATCAAAAATTAAAATAAAACCATTGGAGTTTTTTATACACCCCCCATAATTATGACATTCCGTACATTCAAAATCGCGTTCAATGCAATCGTATGTTAAGATAACCATATTACCAATAACAGATTCAAATAAGACTGTTGGTAAATCGTTATTTCTCTGATTTTTAAATTGAGATTCTTCAAGATTATGTAAAAAAAGAGTTTTTCCAGCACTTCTAGGTCCGAAAATAAAGATTTTTTTGTAATTTGATTCTTTTAAAGACATAGTATCGAATTGATCGCCGTAGAATATCTTTTCTTTAAAATCCCTAAATAGATTTATAAATTTTTGACGAACTTCTTCGATTTTACCGGCTATTTCAAAATATTCGGTATTATTCGATCTACCAGAACGCAATAATAAGGGAAGATCTTTAATTTCTTTCAATTTAGAAGCGAATTCCTCAAGAAGCGGGGTTTTTGATTCCAAATAGTTAAAGACATCAACAATTTCCTTTTTAAAGTACGCAGCTTTAATCAAGTAAGAGATCATTAACATATCTTGCCCTCCACGGGCTTCAGATGATGTAATATAAAAGATATAATTATTTGTTTGATACTTCCTGAACGCAAAAACGAAATTACCTTCTTCTTCGGTAAAATCGAGAATTCTCTCTAAATTAGGCGGATCCGATTCTTCAGCCAAACTTGTATTTTCGTGAAATACCTTCGGACCCAAAATTTCATCGAAATATGATATGCAAAGAAACTCTTGTGGCATCTATTTTTCAATAACTTTTAACCCTTATTTATTGTTTTTATTACTTTTATATAAAATTGAGTGAAATTAATTATAGATTGTATGTAAATGGCTGTAAGATCTATATTTTATAAAAATCAAGTTCTTATTTGTTTAAATCATAAATGAATTGAAATGAGTGATAATTCGCGCGATAAAGACTATAATGAAAATCTCGCAAAGTTGTTTCGTGCTGAAAACTGGGAAGAACGAGCTGAAGCTGCAAGAAATTTAGGATATATAAGAGATGGACGAGCGGTAAATTTACTTGTGAAAGCGCTTAAAAACGAGAAAGATGAAACGGTGAAAGACCGCATTATCGAAGCAATGGGGCGGATTGGACACCCTAAAGCGACAATGAGCATAGTAGAAATTTTGAAACAAGAGTTAGATAAAGATCTTGCAGATAAAAGCAGGTTATTTTATATTATAGAAAGTTTGATGAAAATAGGAGATAAACGCGCGTTAGAGCATTTAGGAATACTT
The DNA here is from genome assembly GCA_029856375.1 of Promethearchaeia archaeon. Classification (GTDB taxonomy): domain Archaea; phylum Asgardarchaeota; class Lokiarchaeia; order Sigyniarchaeales; family SOKP01; genus 6H3-1. The sequence goes on from JAHQWX010000097.1 coordinate 3,033, forward strand.
CTCACTTCTTGCGATGCGGATATAAAAAGCTTAGCAGAAGAAGCTTTTGAATGTATTGACCCCAATTGGCAAGAGAATTTAAAGAAAGAGAGATTAGAGAAAAAAGTTTCTTAAATTTATAAAAAAAACAAAATCACTTATTTTAACCAAGAATTAAACTATTATTGGGTGATTCGAAATAATGATCGACGACGAGTTAATTTTTGATTTTTGTAAAGTAGAATTTAAGTTTAAAAAAGGAGAAAACAGTAAGCAAAAGATTACGCTATTTGCTCTGAGTACTTGTATGTGGTGTAAAAAATGTAAGAAGTGGTTGGATGAGCGAGGCATAGAATATAGATATATCGATGTTGATCAAATAAAATCTGAAACAAAAGCTGAAATAATTAAGTGTTTAAGAACGAACTATAACGGGAGAATTTCGTATCCTTTTCTTATCGTAGATGGTGAAGCTGTGGTGGGGTACGATCCCAGCAAATACGAGAAATTAATTAAAACTGGAGGAAACTAAGATGGATCTAAAAACAAAAGAAGGGATGATACAGTATTGTAAGCAGGTCGCTGAAAAAAATTATTGGATATTGAATAAAGACGAAGAAACATTCAATTCGTTGATAGATGGCTTATTAGCAAACAAAATTCGATTTGAGTATCAATCGTGTCCTTGTAGGTTAGCTTCGGGAAAACGAGATTTGGATCGAGATTTAATTTGCCCTTGCGAGTACGCGCCTTTAGATGTTAAAGAATTTGGCGCGTGTTATTGTAATCTTTATATGGCTCAAAATTTCTACGAGAAAGGAGTAGATTTTGTTAGCATCCCAGAAAGAAGACCTCTCGAACTAGAAAAAAAAGTTATGGAATTTCTCGGGATCGAATAACATAAAAAGAGTTCTTTTATTCTTAAATCCCACTTATCCTTTTTAACTTAAATTTTATAAGCAAAAACAATAAAAATCCTTGAATTCAATTTTCCTTAGTTCATTATTTAAAGAACAAAACAAGGAAATTCAAATGATTGTTAAAACAACACCAGAATATTTAGATCTTTTAAATAGGGCTGCCGCGCGTGAAATTCAAGTTTCCGCACAGTATATGCTACAACACACTAAAATGGACAAATTATCGCGCAAAGTTATTGCTGAAAATATTCTTCTAGACGAGACCACATATGATGCGTTTGGAAAACTGTTGAAAGACTTCGCCATTCAGGAAATGAAACATTTAGGAGCCATTTTTGAGCGAATTTATGTATTAGGTGGTAATGCAACAACAAAACCAGATAAAATTACTATTGGTGATTCAATTAAGGAATTCGCAGAGTTAGGGTATAAAGCTGAAGAAGAAGCACTCGAGCTTTATCGACAAGTTATTGAGGCGGCTAAAAATATTGGAGATCGCGAAACCTGGCAGATGTTTTCTAAGATTTATAGCGATGAGGAGGAACATTTACTCGCTTTCGAAGAGTATTTAGAAATAGAAAAAGAGCCAGACTTAGGCGAAACTCCTGAATCAGAGTGGAGATCGATCTTCAATCCGGATTATATTGCGCTCCTTAATAAAGCTCTTGCAAGCGAGATCTCAGCAATTATTCAATATACGAATCAACACGAGAAAGCCGATGGACTTGATAAAATGAGAAGAAAAAAAACAGCGCTGGAAGTAATCTCCGATAAGAATAAAGCTAGTGTCGTTTCAAAGATGCTGAAAGAAGTTTTTTTACAAGAGATGGAACATATGGAAAAAATCGCAGAAAGAATTTACGAAATTGATAGAGAAGCGCTTGCAACAGTTGATCCCCTCCCCGAAATAGGCAATTCTGTGGAGGACTTCATTAAACTTGATCGAGATGCAGAGAATTACGCTATTGTTCTATATAGAAAAGTTATAGAAGAAGCAACGAAACTTGGCGATATTAAAACCAAAAAAATGTTTGAAAATATAATTCAAGAGGAAGAAGAACATTATTGGATGTTCGACGATTTCTTGCCCTAAAATCTAAAATACAACCTTTTTTTTCCTATTTTATTTTTATTAACATCAACTTTTTATTTATTCTATACCCTTTGATACTCATGAGTAACAAAGAAATGACAGATGAGGAATTAGAAGAAGAATTAGAAAAGGCCTGGAAAGCGAGTGAAGCACAGAAAGATCAATGTGGTACTGCTCTTCCTTCAAGCAGAGAGACGGGAGTTCAAAGGGACAATGTTAAAACAAAAGATGATTAAAACTTTTTTTTTTATATCTTTACCTTTTTGAAAAAAAATTTATATAAGTTAACACGCTTAGTAAGAAATGTATTATAAAAAATAATACATATTCAAAGAGGGCATGTTGAAAATGAAAAAAAGTCTTGGAAGAGCCTTTATATATAGCTTGATTGCGTTGTTTATAATGGTTTTTTTATTTACCGTTATTTCATATGCACTTAACGACGATATGTATATATTAATTGATTCAATAACTGCTTATCCATTTTTGATAATTTATCATCTAACAAAAGCTTTTACTTTTTTTCCTTGGTATCTTATTGAATTAATTAGTGTTGGTACGGGATATATGCTATATTACATCGGAGTGTTTGTAGCGCTTATAATCGCGTCTATAATCGCAGGGATCTCTGGAGGTGACATACCTAAATCCTTAGGAGGATGGATATTGACTTCTATCTGCTGCATTGTATTACTAATGGCCGGAGCTTATGTAGAGGCCATGGTTAAACAATACATTTGCGCTACATGTACTGTAGAGGAGGCAATAGTTGACGTTCTAATAACTGGCGCTACAAATCTATTGATATTTGGTGGCGTTACATTAATAGTTGCGGCAATAGTGGGTAAATCTTAAAAAAAAAGGGAATTTCTGCAAATACTAGAAATAAATCTCAAAATTTACGCTTTTCCATAACAAAATATCGACAATTTAGAATTTTAAGTTCATTTACTTAGGCGGAAATTGTAACTCACTTTTAAATTATAAGCTCTTAATATTAACGCCTATAAATATTATGATTTATTAATAATTTCATCTTACTAACATATGAAATCTATAATAAATAAGAGGGAATATATACAATGAAAAAGACAGTAGAAAATTTAATGGTTGCCTTTATGGGCGAATCTCAAGCGAGAATGAGATATCCAATGTTCTCAAAAATTGCGAAAAAAGAAGGCTACGCTCTAATTGCCAGTATATTCGAAGAGACTGCAAATCAAGAAAAAGAGCACGCAACTTGGAACTACAAGATGTTACAAGATTTAAAGAAGGAAGAATCTTTTGGAGAGTTAGAAGTGCCCGCCGCTGGACCTACGACATATTCTAAGGGCGGTGTAGCTATGACCAATAGCTCAACAAGTCCCTCATATTTATCCATAACCCGAAATCTGGTATCCATATCCCACAGGGCAGGATGAGACTCATTTGATACAGTATAGCCACAGGGTTTGCCTTTCTTAAGGAGGGCTTCTTTGTATTTCAAGGGTAAAATATGGTTGAAAATATCAATCTTTCGTGTTGCTAACTCCTGCACTATGCTTTTCTCCTTTCCTTTGTACACCCTATCATCTTGATGCCAGCTTACCCACATATTTATGGCGAAAAGTTGCAAGACAAATATAAAGCAGGTGGAATCGTTTGTCAATTTCTGCCTCTTTTGGGCTATTCTCAGACTTGGTCGACATCATGGATTTAGTACTTGTAATTGACACGGTTATAGACCTATGCCATTATATAGGTTGGCACAAAGCCAGCAAGGAGGAGCAATATGGAGA
>JAHQWX010000098.1 GCA_029856375.1 Promethearchaeia archaeon
TATATCGTAGCGCAATTTGACCCAGACGGCTATAATATTGTTAAAAACTACATTAGCGACATGGGATCATTTAATCACACGCCAATCCCTTATTTTCTTGACTTTGGGAATATGATCTCGTCGGTTTTATTAATTCCTTGTGCTTTTTACTTAGAAAAGCAATTAGCCCCTCTTCCCAAGAAGATCGAAGAAATAGAAAATATCTCACGCACGAGATTGCGTCTTGGGAGTCTTGGCTTGATTTGGATGCTAATTGGGTTGGTAGGAATGTGGGGGACAGGATTTTTTTCGGAAGATCGCACAACTGAATTGGGTTTACATTGGACATTTACAATTGTTGTTTTCGGGGGATTTGCCATGACAGGGTACTTCTACGGGTTATTAATAGCGTTTTACGATACATACATTCCTAAATTACTTGGAATTTACATGATTTTTGGTCCAAGTATAATAGCGATAATATTATTCTCCCAAGGTTTTCAGCCTTTACACGAATGGATTATGTTTTTTTCGCTTTTCGCGTGGATAATACCAGTTGGTCTATACTCACTCAAGCAAATAAATTTAGAATTCTCGTCCAAATAAGATTAATAACTATATTTTTATTTTTTTCATTTTGCGAATTTTTAGCAAAAATAAACGAAGGAAGCTCTGGCTTTAATCACATTAATATAGTAAAATTTTTAAAAAAATGTAGAGAATTTTAAATGGAAGATTTATGGAAATTACTAAAAAGTTAGCAGAATTTATCACATTGACAAGATTTGACGATTTTTCTGAAGAAGTCAAAAACGAGGCGAAGTTATGCTTTTTAGACTGGTTAGGAGTTGCATTAGCCGGATCTAACGATAATGAGGTAAATAGTTTATTTGAAGTAATCGAACTTGTAGGCGGGAAAGAACAGGCAACAATTTTAGGTAAAAATATCAAAACATCCGTTTTAAATGCAACACTTTTGAATGGCATGAGTTCTCATGTATTAGATTTCGATGATACAAGCGTAGAATTTCTTGGTCATCCAAGTGTAACTATTTTTCCATGTTTACTAGCCTTATCAGAGTGGAAAGAAAAGAGTGGTAGGGAATTCCTTACGGCTTTTATAATCGGATATGAAATAGGATGTAGAGTTGCATTAGGAGCAACAGCAAATCATTATCTTAAAGGTTGGCACGGAACATCTACAATTGGCCACTTTTCCTCTACTGCGGGTTCAGCAAAACTATTAAATCTTAATACCGAACAAATAGTACATGCATTAGGAATCGCAGGAACTCAAGCTGCAGGGATAAAAGCGGTTTTTGGAACTTCTTGTAAACCCTTTCACGCAGGGAAAGCAAGTTTCAATGGACTTTTATCAGCTCTCTTGGCCAAGAGGGGATTTTCTAGTGTTAATAATATCTTAGAGGGGGAAAAGTGTTTTTGGGATGTCTTTTCGAGTAGCTGTGTGCCCAGGAAAGCATTAAAAGATTTGGGAAGGAAATGGCATATATTAAAAAATCAATATAAATTCCACGCTTCTTGCCACGCGACTCATGCGCCAATAGAAGGAGCGCTCAAGATTAAAAAAAAAAATAACATTGATCCCGTAAAAATTGATAAAATTGAGATCCATGCGGCATCTCCAACTCTCGAGATTGCCGGTAAAAGAAAACCAAGAAGTGGTTTAGAAGGAAAGTTCAGTATACCTTATGCTGTTGCTAGTGCTCTCTTGAGGGAAGATACTGGGCTCGCAGTATTTAGTGATGAAATGGTAAATGATCCTCAAGTGATAAAATTAAGAGACAAAATTGAAATGATCCCCGATGAGAAAGTCCCTCTATTTAAAACAGAAATAATTTTTTATGTTGGAAATCAAAAATTCCAAGAAATACTAAATATTCTGCAAATATCTTTAGATTTTGACGAAAAAAAGAAGAAGATCCATAAAAAATTTACCTCAATATCGAATTCTTTTTTAAATAATGAAAAAATAAAGGAGATCGTTAGTAGGATTGAAAATTTAGAACAAGAGAAAAATATGATCGATTTAATTAATCTTTTGATTTAATATTTGTAAGCATTTGCAAATAATCGATAAAAATCATAGATTTTAAATCCAATATCTTCGTCCTGTTCTTTCATCAAATTTAAAACTCTTTCAAAGGATATAATGCAGAAAGGACAATTCGATACTAATCCTTTTACGCCAAAATCCTTAGCAACTTCAATTCTTCTTAGAGCTAAATCATCTGAAAGTTTTGGATAAGCAGAGCGCACACCGCCTCCACCACCGCAACACAAGCCCGATTTGGGAGCATCTACTAATTCCAATCCTGGAATTTTGCTTAATAATTCGATATAAATTTCCTCCAACAATCCTGCTGCTTTAATGTGGCATGGATAATGATACATTATTTTTAGAGAGTTTTCATTTAAATCCTTTGTATTTAAATCTATCATTTTTGCCATATATTCACCAATATCATAAATTTCAAATTTAATTTGAATCCCATATTCTTTTGCTAGTTGGGGATAATCGTATCTAAAAGTGGAATTGCATCCCGAACAACTAGTGACAACATGTTTAATTCCCCTCTCAGCATATTCATTAAAAATGTTAAAATTTCGCTCAACAAAGGGTTTCATTGTATCTCTTTGGCCAGTTCTCATAAAAGGGGAACCACAACAAGTCTGTTTTTTAGGAAAATGGATAGCAACGCGATTATTCTGAAAAATTTCAATAATTGCTTTACATGTGTCTTGTTGTCTCCTATTAATAATGCATCCAGTAAAAAGCACGACTTCTGATTGAGGAACTCCTTCAAACTCTTTAATATACTCTGGAAAAATGTCAAATGCAGGTGTGTTTTGAACAGGTACTACACCTCCTGTATTTAACACATTTTCTACTAATCTTCGATGGCTTGGTAAAGGACCAATTCCTTCTTGCGCACATTTGTATCTCAACCATTCTACGATACCCCTTCTTATATCGATACCTTTTGGACAAGCAATCTCACATTCTTGATCAATTGGACATTTGAATAATCCCAAATCTACTGCTTCTCGTAGTCTTCCATCGGGAGTATCCCATGGATCAGAGATGAAACGAGCGATCTTAACTAATGAAGCAGGACCAACAAAAGTCCGATCAACATCAATGACATTACAGTCTGAATAACAAGCAGCACATAAAATGCAACTTTTTGCTTCCATAGTTTTTAAAAATTCGTTCATATTCGTCACTCGAGGTTTTTTCTCGTCTTTTATATAATTAGTGATACGCCATGGACGAACACAACTTATTCCATGAAAAAAAGGTTCAAGATCAACAACAAGATCCTTTATTATTGGTAAATGATCTAATGGTTCGATAAGAATATAATCATTATTTAAAATATCTAATATATGAGTTTTGCACGCTAATTTAGAGATTTTGTTTATCCGCATTGCACAAGATCCACAAGCTCCTTCTCTACAAGATCTCCGAAATGAAAGATTCTTACTTAGTTTTTCCTTAATGTATATTAATCCATCCAGAACGGTTGTTTCTTTTTCAGCATTAACTTCAAAAATTTCAAAGCGAGGCTTAGGATCTTTACTTGGATCAAATCTAAATATTTTAAATTTAACTAAAATGGTCATTCACCTCAGTATTCCCTCGCTTTTGGAGGAAAACGAGTAATTACCACATCTTCAAAAGATAAGATCGGTGAGTTTTCTCCATTATAATTAAAAATACTATGTTTTAACCAATTTTTATCATCTCGCTGTGGAAAATCTTCTCGATAGTGCGCTCCACGATGTTCTTTTCGATTTAAAGCACCTAGTACAATACATTCTGATAAATCAATTAAATTTTTTAGCTCCAAGGCATAAATTAGAGCGGTATTGAAAATTTTACTATCATCTCCAATATCAATTTCTTTAAATTTACTTTTTAATTCAATTATTTTTTTTAATGCTGTTTCCAATCCCTCCTTATTTCGAAAGAGCCCTACATTTTTCCACATCGTATGCTGCAGTTCTTGTCGTATAGCATTTACATCATAATGACCTTTTGCATTTCTTAGATTCACCAATTTTTGTTCTTCGCTTTCTGCTTGATCTCGAGGAAACTCAAGAAAATCAATTTTTCTAGCAAACTCAGTAGCACGAATGCCTGCTCGACGACCAAAAATTAAACATTCAGTTAATGCATTTGCCCCTTCTCTATTTGCTCCTTGGACACTTATACAGGCACATTCACCAGCGGCGTATAATCCTTTTATTGGAGTCTCTCCCCAAACATCGGTTTTAATTCCCCCCATTGTAAAATGTTCTCCCGGAATAACAGGGATTATTTCTTGATCTATGTCGATTAATGCATAAGTTTCAGCCAAATCGGCAAATGCATCAAATCTCTGCTTAAAAAAGGGGATTTTCTGTCGTCTAAATCTTTTCCTCATTTGACGAAGATCTAATCCGATGTATGATCCCTCAATACCCCTTCCCTCATCTATTTCTCTCTGCATAGCTTGGCTAACTACATCTCTCGGAGCTATTTCTTTGAAGCGGGGAGCATATTTCTTCATAAATTGTTCTCCATTTGAATTCAATAGACGCCCTCCAATTACGCGAGCGGTTTCAGAGATTAATATCCCAGAGCCATAAAGAACAGTTGGATGAAATTGCACAAATTCCATATCTTTAAGAGGAGCTCCAGCCCTAAAAGCTATAGCAGTGCCATCTCCGGTGCAAATATGCGAATTGCTCGTGATAGCATATACTCTACCCCATCCACCCGTTGCAATAATAACAGATTTTGCTCTGAATCCATAGAACTCTCCACTTTTAATATCAATCGCTGTAATCCCTCTACAGACTCCATCTTTTATTAAAATTGATGTAATAAAAAATTCGTTGTAGAAAGTGGTTCGCCTTTTTAATAATTGTTCTTGAAGGGTACATACCAATTCTTGGGCCCATCCACTACTTACTATAGTAGCTGTTCTTGTTGTCATTCCCCCAGGGGAAGATCTTATGATTGTTCCATCCAAGTCGCGATGAAAAACAACTCCTATATCTTCTAAGTGAATTAATTCCGTAAATCCTTCTTGTGCCATTATTTCAACAGCGTCTTGATCGTTGAGATAGTCTCCGCCCTTTATTGTCTCGCGCATATACTCTTCGGGATCTTCTCCGGGGGCTGGTGAGATATGAATAGCTCCGGTTGCGCTCACAGTATGAGATCTTACAGGATAAACTTTAGAAACAATTCCCACATCTACAAATTTACTGCATTCAATAGCTGCCCTAAGCCCAGCAAGACCAGCTCCAATAATAATAACATCGTGAGTTTGGAATATCAATTTTAAAAGGAACTTAGAATTTTTTTATATAGATTTATTATAATCTTTGTTTAATATGTTTATAAATACTCTTGATTAAATCACCGAACAAATAGAATGGGTTTCTTACATCTTGAATATTGAAACTGAAGTTCTGATTATAGGCGGAGGTGCTGCCGCGGCAAGAGCTACAATAGAAGCGGTAAAGAAAAATCTCAGTGTAACAATGGTAATAAAAGAAAAATTTCCCTCAGGTTCAACAGTTATTTCTATGGGGTATATGTCTGCAGTCGTGAGGGATGACGACAATCCGGAACTTTTCTATCAAGATATTATCAAAGGGGGGTATTCGCTCAATAATAAGAAACTTGCTAAAATCTTAGCGAGCGAATCATATTCTGCATATCAAGATTTGGTAGATTTTGGTACAGAATTTCGAACGACAAGAAAAGGTGTTCTTTATATAACACAACCATCAGGTATGACTCGTAATCGGTCGTTTGGTGCTATAAATCACATGTTCATGAAAGGTCTTAATTCAGAAGTAAAAAAATCACCGGCTCAAATTTTCGAGGGAGTAATGATTACGGATTTAATTGAAATAGACAATAAAATTATAGGAGCAGTAGGTTTTAATTACAAAACCGGAGAATTTATCTCAATATCAGCAAAATCGATTATCATTGCAACTGGGGGCTTAGGACAAATTTTTCAACATAATTCAATGCCACTCGGGGCTACGGGGGATGGTTATGCTATGGGATTAAGAGTTGGAGCAGAACTCGTCGATATGGAGTTTATTCAAGCAATGACTTCTGTAATTTGGCCAACTGAAATTAAAGGCCTTGCTCCACCATTCGATGGATTAGTAAAATTTGGAGCACGCTTTTACAATGGATTGAACGAGAGATTTATGGAACAATACGAACCAGAAAAGTTGGAAAATGTCACTCGCGATATTGCCTGTATTTGTGGCTATAAAGAAATAAAAGCCGGTCGAGCAACCTCTCATGGAGGATTAATTATGGATATCTCAAAAATACCATGGAATGCAATAAAGAATCTAATGCCTAAAATTTACAATGCTTACGCCAGACTTGGATTGGATGCTACTAAGGCTGGAATAGAGTGGGTTCCTGGGTGTCATCATGAAATGGGGGGTTTAAAAATAAATGAGAGATGTGAAACTTCGATCAAAGGACTTTACGCAGCAGGGGAAGTTGCAGGTGGAGTTCATGGTGCAAACAGATTGGGAGGAAATTCTTTAACAGCTACTCAAGTTTTTGGAAAAATTGCGGGAAATAATGCTGCAAATTACGCCTCGGATGCTCTAAACTACCAAATACCAGATGATCTTATCAAAGAAAAGAAAAGAGCAATTTTTAATATCTATGAGAGAACAGAAGGCATTAATTATTTGGAATTGCGGGAAAAAATTAAGCAAATTATGAGTCAAAATGTTTGGGTAATAAAAACGGA
>JAHQWX010000099.1 GCA_029856375.1 Promethearchaeia archaeon
CATGCCCCTGTTGTTCCACAACCTCCTTCTTCTTCTGTGGAATGGACGCAACCAATTAATTCACCCGGTCTTTTCCCCACAGCTATCGATAAATCGTCCAATCCAGTGAATTCTAAAGCCCCACTATTCATATATACAATTTGCCTATATTTATTAACGATTATGAAAACTGCAGGAATTTTACCTAAAAATTTTTCAAGGACTTGGTAATTTTTGAACATATCGACTTGGAGATCGATTTCCTCTTTAGTTGCTCGCTCAGCAGGAGCATATTTTGTCGTTAAATGTTTTTCTTTCAAATTTCCAGATCTTATTTATCCCTAATCTAACCTTTCGTTATTGCAGGAAATTAAAAAAACTACAATAAAGTCACTAAAAAGATTTTAAAAAAACTCATTTAAAAATGTATTCTATTCGTTTAATAAATGATATCTAGTTTTTATCTTGTTACGATTAAATGTATTATATAAAACACTTATATTTAATTGAAAACCATAATTGATGTAAAAATGTCAGAATTTGATAATCTTTCAGAAGAGCAATTGGAATTAGAAATCCAAACTTGTGAAAAGCGATTAAATGAATTAAGAAACGAATACCTTAAAAAAACAGGGCATCATCCAGTACGAAATATTGAGGACTTTAGCTGGAAATGGTCGATTTTTATGACTCTCGGCTTTGCGTTCATTTCTTGTATGGTGTTTCTTCTTGGTATTCGCCATACGGGAAGTGAATTAGATACAGGGATTCCTAGATTCTTCTTTCAGACCGATTACGCTTATTTTGCTATTCTTACAATGTATGTATTATTAATGGTGTTAGCACCTCAGTCTCATAAGTTAAGCGGGTATCAAACTTGGGCCATAATTTTAGGATTTTGGTGCTCACATTGGCTGATTTACGATTGGGCTTGGTGGGCTATCGAAGGCGGATTTGGACACTTGGCAGAGCGCACAGATTTTTGGAATGAAAATTTTGGCTACGATCTATTAGTAGTAGATCCGCCGATGTGGCTATTTCTAACCGAAGCGTTGATTGGTGCCACGACAGCGTTATACACATTTACTGTTGTCGATAAATATAAAGCGCTACTTCCCCCTGCGATTTGGCTTTTCGCCGCTTATGCTAATCCCGAGATTTGTAAGCAACTCGGTGTGGATGCTTCCATAATTCAAGTCATGGCGATTATTTTTTTATGCGTTCAATTCTCCCTAATGGGAATATTTACCTACAAACGCCTTAAAAAGGGAAGACCTTCGTGGATTCCAAGTCGCAATGAAATCAGAAACAGGTTTAAAAGAGAAAACTGGACTTTCAATCCTATGAGCCTTCCTTGGATTTTAGTAATAGTAGTTATGCTGACATTGATGCACCTTTTCTTGATTTTGATTCCAGTGATAGGTTTGTTTCTGGGAATGATTCCCTGGTTCTTTTTACCCTTGTACTTTATACTGTTTAGGTCCTCGGATGTGATGAATAGTTCGAAAAAACGACAATATATCTTTGCCGGATTATTAGTGGGTTTTTTTGTTCTGTTAGTGGTTTTTATGACCTTAGCGGCGTAATCCCGAGAGATAATTATGAAAGGAGATTCGATTAAATCCGATTTCAGCGAGTATAAGGACTCTATTACGGGGAAAATAATTATTCAGCTAACTCCAAGCGATGGATTCAATCATCACCCTTACTTTTACAATAAAATAATCTCAAACGATAGTAAATATCTAATATATGGTAATAAGACGAGGGGAAGAAGGAATGTATTCAAAATGGATTTATTTGAAGGAACATCAATTCAACTTACCGACGCTGACGGAATCAACGATTTCAATGTAATATTAAGTAACGACGATAAATTCGTTATTTTCACCAAAAATCGGCAAATTATCAGGTTAAACATCGATTCTCTCGACGAAGAGATCGTATACGAAATACCGAAAGGATGGGCATTAAACGAAGAAAGTACTCCCTCTCTAAGCTCGGACGATCGATTTGTAGTACTTCCAGAAATCGCAAGTAAGGATCTGCTACAAGCAGAAGGAGATTGGAGCATATTTGCAAAACAATGGGGTCAAATGCCAAAATGTAGAATTGTGATAACTGATATAAAAACTAAAAAGTCAGAAATAATTCACCAGGAAAACTATTGGATTGGAGAAGTGCAATTTAGACCAATGGATAATGCAACTATATCGTTTTGCCACGAAGGTCCATGGCATGTGATCGATGCTAGGATTTGGCTAATCAATAGCGACGGTACTAATTTGAGGTGCGCTAAACAGAGAGTGGGTAAGGAGCAATTTGGCCACGAATACTGGCTTAAGGACGGATCAAAAATTGGATTTATTTATTTTCCAAGATTCTATGGAAGGAACGCTTCAATTAGGTTTATTGATCCCGATACATTAGAAGAAGAAGTATTAATGGAGTGTTCAAATTATTCGCACTTCATATCGAATCACAATAATTCAAAAATAGTAGGAGATGGGCATGGACGAAAAAACGATTTTATTTATCTCGTTGATGTTAAACAAAAAAAAGAAGAAATCTTGTGTGAACATGGCTCATCCTGGAAAACATACGGACACACTCAAGATTCTCATCCTCACCCAGCATTTTCTCCAGATAGTTCGATGATTATCTTTACCTCAGATAGGACGGGTTCGCCATCCATCTACCGAGTAGATCTTGATTGAGATTAAGAGATCATTTTCACGTTTTTCACGTGAAAAAACCGAAAAGTATAAATATACCGTATTTGCATTATCATAGAGGTAGACTATATCAGATTGGGAACGGTTCGTGGTTGTTTTCAAACACAGAAGATTTTTTATGTCGGGGTAGTAGATTTTAGGTTTTCTTAGCAACAGAAATCTCGGAGTATTTTATGATATAGACTCGCGTATTTAAATAACGGTGGAAAAATAATGTCGTTAGAGAATAGACTTGAAAGGAAATCAAAAGATGATGATAGCTTAATTAAGGAGAACAATACAGGATCGATACCGTTTTCTAATTTTATTACTCACGAGATAGATCAACAAAAACATAAGTTAAAAAAGCTCAGTACAAAGCAATTAAAATCCCGAAGAAGCGAGCTTTTACCGCTCGTTAAAAAAGCTTACAAGGAAAAGAATTATTTTGAACTAATCTCTCATTTGGAGGACATTATATCAATAGAGGCATTTCTTGGAAACACAAAAAAAGCAAATTTCATTAGAGATAAACAAACTCAGATCGAAATAAAAATTCTTTTGGATCGTAGAAAAGAGCTGTTAAACAAGTTAAGCGCAACAGAAGAGGCATTAGAATACGAGAAAGCCGAGATGATTTATAAAGAATGTAGGAAGATTTCCAATAAACTTTTCATGTTTGGAGTTAGCGAGGAAGCAGAGAGATCGAAAGATTTCGCTTATCAGGAAGCTGTTGCTCGCTCGAAAGCGATTTTTGGTAAGAAATTAGAATCTTCGACAAAACCCCCTGAAAAAAAACCACCGACTGCATTGATACCACAAAAAATATCGGAAAATCATAGCACGCAAACAACTCCAACACCACCACCTATGCTGAGACCACCAAGAAAGCTGACGCCATTTCAAAAGAAAGAGCCAACTGCCCCTCCACCTTTAATAGGTAAGATTTTCAAGGTTAAAATGCAATCTATATCAATTAAATGCCCTATTTGCAAAGGTACAAAATCTATAAGAATACCGGAATCAGTTATTACCGAATCTGAACATATAGCCACTATATCGATTCCTACAGGGCTTGTTTGCGAGCATCACTTTCAAGCGTATGTAGATAAAAATGGGGAGGTGCGCGGTTATCAAACGGTCGATTTTGAATTAACCGCACAGTAAATACTTGTTTCTACTTTGAATAAGATAATAAAATAAGAAAAAATTAGAAATTTCCTTATCCTTCAATTTTTCGCGTTATAGGCCTTCTTTATACATGTTAAAACCAAGCATTAAAAGAAATCCTAAGATAAATATGAATGTTAACCACTCAAAAATCGTTGCAATCGGTCTGTAAACCCTAAGTAAAGTTAAATAAGTTGCGCAAAACACAAAATCCATGATAGCAATTATTGAAAGACGCTTCCAATAAGAAGGGTGATTTCTTAAACCGATAATGGCGAGTATTATTACCAATTCTATACATAAGAAATTCATTAAGCTCCAGAAGCTATGTTGCGAAGAGGCCGTATCCGTCGGAAAAATGCCAATCATTGTCATCGAGATACTATTAAAATATCCAAGTATCTGAATGGCTATTATGTATTTTTTTACAGATGGCTGGCCCTCACACCATTTTTTTTGGTCAATAATAAATGGAATTAATGCGATGCTCATTAAAATTAGGCATATACTGAATAGAAACCAGCCACTAGGATTTTTCGTGGTATTTCCTAATGCAGAAACCGTGTGTTGAAAGGGTGAATATCCGGGATATAAAAAGGCAGCAGGTATTAAAAAGGCATAATATATTATATTCGTTGCTATCACAGATATTAGATATAGCGGTATTCCTTTTACTGTTTTAGTCATTCTTAAATCTCTTTTTAAAATTTGAGTTATGTATCTATTCCATTCATTTTAGCTAATACTTTGTAAAGTCCTTGAGTTCCGAGATTCTCTAAATCCATTGCCATTGCTGAAATGTAGAATTGGTAAGCTAGAGCCAATCCTGGTAGCGATAATTTCATCTGCTTTGCTTCTTGAAGCGCAATTCCCATATCTTTTACAAAATGCTTAATGAAAAATCCGGGATCAAAGTTTCCAGCTACTATTCGAGGTCCAAGATTATTTATCGACCAACATCCAGCAGCCCCTTTTCCAATTACGTTAATTACATCATTTAAATCGTTTCCAGCCTTATAAGCGTAGAGCAACGATTCGACGACTCCAATCATGGTCGACGCGATGAGTATTTGATTGCTCATTTTGGTATGCTGTCCGGCGCCGGCTTTTCCCATATACGCGATATTTTTTCCCATTAATTCAAAAAGCGGTAAGACTTGATCGTAAATGTCCTTATCACCGCCTGCCATAATTGCTAATGTTCCCTCGCGCGCTCCAACATCGCCTCCTGAGACAGGAGCGTCGATGGAGAAAACACCTTTCTTTTTTGCCTTATCGTAAATTAATTGCGCAAGCGTTGGCTCAGATGTGGTCATATCTACGACTATCGAACCCTCTTTAATTCCACGGAGTACGCCATTTTCGCCGAGATATACCTCTTTCACATCAATAGGAAAACCTACTATAGTAAACACGATATCGCTCTTGTCGGCAACTTCTTTTGGATTAGAACACCACTGAGCGCCCAATTCAATTAGTTCATTAGCTTTTTCCTTACTTCTGTTAAACACCGATACTTCGTAGCCTGCTTTAATTAGGTGGGAACACATTGATTTACCCATAACGCCCGTCCCAATCCATCCTATTCGTTTATCCATATTTCTTGATCACCAGTTTTATTTTTTTTATCAATATTAGGCTTCTTTTAAAGTCTTTGCAAGAGCGTCTAGTAAGCGATCTACATTTTCAGGTCTTGCGGTATATCCCATCAAACCAATGCGCCAGATCTTCCCAGCAAGAGGGCCCAAACCAGCGCCAATCTCTATTTTAAAATCGTTCCTAAGAATTTGCCTCACTTTGAGATCGTCTTTTCCTTCCGGAATTGTTACCGCGTTTAACATCGGAAGTCTATACGGTTCTTCTACATACATCTGTAATCCTAAGTTTTCCAATCCTTCTTTTAACTTTATGTGATTCTCCTTGTGTCGTTGGAAAACGTTTTCTAAACCTTCCTTAACTATCAATAATAACGCTTGGTAAAGAGCGTATAGCATGTTTATTGGTGCAGTGTGATGGTAAACGCGTTTTCGCTCACCGCTCCAATATTGACCTATTAAATTCATGTCAAGGTACCAATTTGGCACCTTTGTTTTCCTATTTGAAATAATTGAGAACGCACGATCAGAAAGCGATACTGGTGCAAGACCCGGTGGACACGAAAGACACTTTTGAGAGCCACTATAAACTGAATCTACGCCCCACGCATCGATATTAACTTCCATACCTCCAAGGCTGGTCACCGTATCGACTAAAAACAAGGAATCCGTACCTTTTAAAAGGCTTCCAATTTCGTCCACGGGATTTTTTACCCCCGTTGAAGTTTCCGCGTGCACTACTGCTACGATCTTATAAGAATTATTTTCAAGCTTTTCTTTCACAACTTCAGGCTTTACTGGAGTGCCCCATTCAAAATCTATGTTGTCAACTTGAGCGCCCAACCTATTCCCCACCTCTTGCATTCGAACTCCAAAAACGCCATTGGTAAGAATTAGTATTGGATCGCTTGGTTCTATTAAATTTACAAAACAAGTCTCCATACCTGCCGATCCAGTTCCCGAAATAGGTAATGTAAGTTTATTTTTCGTGTTCATTACCTTCTGTAATAACGCTTGAATTTCGTCCATTATTTTAATAAATAGCGGATCGAGATGACCAATGGTTTTGCAGCTTAACGCGTTATAGACTTCTGGAGGGACGCAAGAAGGTCCCGGTCCCATTAATAAGATCTCCTCAACTTCTTTCAAAAGCTCACTCATATCTATCACTTTTTTTTTATTTCGTTTTCGATTAATTCAGTAAAAATTGTTGATAATTAATTATTTACTTTTTAAAATACTTAATAACTTTCTGCATGCATAGATTAGAAGTCGGAATTTTTTCGAGGGCGCATAGTATT
>JAHQWX010000100.1 GCA_029856375.1 Promethearchaeia archaeon
AGCCGTGATTCTCTTTCTTTTAGCAGCTTTTGTCAATCTAATCGCTTCTTTGGTTGCATCAGCAGCAGCGCCTTGCAAATAACCTATTAATTTATCCAACGCTTCCGCGGCGACTAAATCAGCTCCTTCAGCTTTCATCAATCGTCGAATTGGAGCTTTAGCGATATATGCATCCCGCTTGGCTTTTGCAGCCGGTTTCTTTTTGGCCATAATATTATACCTCCACTTTTGTTTAAAAATAATTGTGTTCTTAAAATAACCTACTCCTTTCTGATATATAAATTTCGCGATTGAAATTGATAAAATCTTCAATCTCAAAAAAGTTTTTAATAAGAATTGGAAAATTTATTCAAAAAGGAACTACCGACAAAATGATAAAAATACTTTTTAAAAAAATTTTCACTTTTTATAACTTGGTAAAAAATGGTTTTAAAAACTTTTAAACGATTTTTATTTCTAGTTTATTAAATTCCCATTCTCACTATATATCCGTTGGTAACTTTGTTGATTTCATATTCCCCAAGATTAAACAGTTTAATTAGCTCTAGATTTGTTTTTAGGTGATTTGTTATTTCTCGCACTTTTATCTCGGATGGACCACATGCAATAGACATTAAGGGGATTAATTGATCAGCTAAATAATTATCTACCGGTATTTCATTTATAATGTATTCGACAAGAGCATTTGCGGCTTTTTTCCCAACATTTTCTGAAGAGAGACCTTTTTCACCCAAAATAGTTCCCGAGCTTATTATGGAATTCGTATCGGATTCTGCCCATATGCATAAACCAACTCCGGTACTATACGCTTTAACATATTCTTGATGTATGTCGCAATCAAAGTTCAATTTTTGCTTAATTACGGATTTTATGGTATTTTTTATGCGCTCTGCGACCTGTGGCTTTTTTAGTGTATCTGCGCATACGATTTTTCCCTTAACTTGAGTAATCCGTCCTAATTCTACAAAGCTTATTGGTTTTAACGGGTATCCCAAGGAGTGAAACACACATTCAACTTGTGCGCCTCCTTTAGGATAGAAACCGTGGCGGTTAACAGTAAATTCAATTTTGTATCCACAAGTTTCAAATATTTTAAGCAATGTATTTTCCAAAAATACAGTTCCTGGGGCCCATTTACCAAATGTCCCACCACCTTTAATTTTTAGACTTACTTTATCTCCTCGCTCTAATCCCATACAAGCTATTTGAACTGGTTGCAACAGTAAGGCGATATTTCCAGCAGTCTCGATATTAATTGAAAGGTTTTTCTTAAAAAATTTTCCTGGATTAAATTCAATTTCTGTTGTACCGACTTCACTTCTAGAGAGAGAGCCCCCAGTAAGATTTTCTAAAAGCTGTAAACCCCGTAAATGTTGCAACCTGAGTCCTGGCTTTTTTCTATTTGCACGAATTTTTTTTACTCGAATTGGGATCTGCTTTAAAACTGAAAAGCCCGAAGCGAGTCGTAAAATCGAGCCTCCTCCCTCTCCAAATGAGCCATCTATTAATTTTGGTTCCATTGGATTTAATTGCCGTATAATTTTTTAATTCTGCTAATGCCATTAGATTTTTGTATCAATTCTATTACTGCCTTAGGAACAAAACTAGTCCAAGTTTTATCATTTTTTGAGATTGATGTTCGAATATTTTCTCCATTGTATTCTTCTTTATTGACGAAATCTGGTTTTACGATTAGGCAGCTTTTATCCATGAAGAGATTTTTCATCCACTCATTTGGAGCGTATAAAATATCAAAATTCTCGACGAGATCGAAAATGCTCTCTGCCCATTTTTTTGCGTCAAATAAGTCTGGAATATCGTAGATAGTTACTCTTGACATATCAATTTGTAATTCTTTTAGACTTTCTTCGACAAACTTTCTCCGTTCTTTTGAGGAAAATGGATTTAGCTTCGTATTAGCTTCTTGCGAGCTTCCAATCCCTATTTTTAAATTTTCATTTTCGTTCAATATTTGTTTTACGATCGATAAATGGCCGAGATGGAAAGGTTGAAATCTCCCAATAAATAACGCGGTTCGTTCTTTTTTATCAAGAGATGGTTTATCAGAAAATAGTAGATTTATATCTTTATTTAAAAAAGTTTGCCAAAATTCTCTGGTTAAAGGAACGAAAGGTTTATCTTTTAATAGTTGAATAAGTTCGCTCTTATCATAAAACCTACTGTATTCAGTGTCTACTTCAATAGGATTAGGTACAATTTTTTGACCAACTAAAGCGACGAAAATATAACTAACTTCAAATTCTTTATCAAATTCTTGACGGATTGTGTAAAATTCGATTTTTTGAGGACGAATTCCCATCTCTTCGAGTAATTCTTTCTCAGCTTCTTGGATAATATCGGCAAATTCGATATCTTCCTTAAAACCCACATGACCAGATGCAGAATCTGTGAATTTGTTTGGATTAGATTTCTTATTTTTGCTCCGCTTTTGAACTAAATATTTAATTTCACCGTTTTTATCGATATTAACTGCGAAAACTCGTACAATTAAGTGGTATAATTTCTTATCGTGTACAATTTTTCTTTTTTCTGGAAAAATGTAAGAAGAAATCTTCCCAGTGTGCAGGTATTTAATATTTTCCTTTTTAATACAAGCTAACATTTCGTTAGGGTCGTCCACAAGTTCCATAAATTTAATCCTTGTTATTATTCAAGAATCATTTATTCTATTTCTAAATAAAAAATATCTCCCACTGAGATATTAAGTTTGCTGGCGAGATTTTCTTTATTTAGACTTAATTCTAAAAAATTAAATGAGTCTTTCTTTAAAATTATGACACCTTTTTCCTTTTCTTTGTTAGTTTGTTCTGCATAGTGGCTAAAAAAAGAACCCTTATGTTGTTTTTCACTGACTGTTATAATATATGAGTTTTCTCTACTAAATTGGTGCTTCAATAATTTGCTTTTATCATAATTATCAAGTTTGATCGTAGTTATACAATTGCCAAAAGAGTCGATGTATTGTATTTTTGATTGAATTCGGTTCTCTCCCTTCATTTTGGGAGTTAATTCGTTTATTTTTATTACATATTCAAGAGATAATTGAGGTCCAAAATTTTTTAACGCGGTTTCCTTAGATAAATGTGCGGCAACTGGCGCCATTATGTCTCGACCATGGAAAGTTTCAGAGATTGAAGGCATAAAATACTCGTTATTTGTTAATTGCACTATCTCCGATATTTCCTCGACATCGAAAATAGAGGAGAAGAGGCCGTTATCAGGACCTACAAAATAATAATTTGATTTTGTCTGCATTGCAATTATTTTCCTTGAGCTTCCTACTCCAGGATCTATCACAGCTACGAATATGGTGCCTTCTGGAAAGTATTTATAACTTGAATAAAGAACGAAATTCGCTTCAGTAATTGAAAAGGGGGTTATGTTGTGTGAAACATCGACAATATTTGCAGAGGGATTGATTTTTAAAATTGTTCCTTTCATGCTAGCAACATAGTGCTGACCATAAGGACCAAAATCAGTAATTAAAGCGATAATTGGCAGACCTAAATCGTACATATTATTTCTTTTTAAACTTTTTATCAACGCTATGGAAATCAGATAGCGCTTTACTTTTAAGCGAATATTCTTCCGCCTTTTCGAAGTCCATTAATTTTTCAGACAACTCTGCTGCTTTTCTAAAGTTTAAATACGCAGAGTGAAAATCTTCGTTCCTAAGGGAGCTTCTAGCATTATTGATTGCTTTATTGCGTTCTTTCGTAATATTTGGAACTTTTTTTGCGATCAAAGCTCGGTCTTTTAACGATTTAGCTAAATTATTATCGAAAATTTCTAAAGCTAATCCCGCAGCTCTTTCGTACTCTTTTACTGCTTTTTCATAATCTCCAATTTTCATTGCATCTTCAGCACTCTTACCACTTTTATGGATTTTAGTATGAATACCTTCTTCAATTTTTTTAAGTAATTCTTGAGCATTTTTTCTATCTTTACTGCTACCACTTAACATATTTTTTGCTGTATCAATGGCTGTACTCTTAAGGTGTTCTGGATCAAAAATGTCCTTTAATTTTTCTATAAATTGTTTGTATATATCTTCTAACCGATTTTCGGATTTGAGTGATTCTATTTCGATATTTTCTAGAGATTTTGCGGCGTTCTGAAGCGATGATATATATGGCTTGGGATCCTCATCTTCGCTTAAAAAAATCCCAATAACTGCTACTTGAACATTCTTTTTTAATTTAGAAGGATATTCGTGAATATAAGAGAAATAAACAACATCCTTAAAACTAATTTTACTAATTTCTTTAGTTGCATGATTCATCTGAATTCTTAATAACAAATCATCGGAAATTTTAATTATCTCTTTTTTATCCTTGGTGTAATTTCCTACTATTTTCATTTCTGAATTTTTTTGAACCGCAATTAAAAAACAACCTTTAGGCATTGTAAAAACCTGTAGAAAGTTAATTTAAAATAGATTTTTTAAAATATTAAGCGTTTATTTTCCTTTTAGTGCTCTACCCATGATTTCGCGAATCGATTGAACCACGCTTAACAATTGAGTGTAATATAAAGTGTCTGTAACGGACGAAGAGACTTGCTTTATGGTATCTATGTTTTTTTTATGTTGATCTGTTATATGTTTAACTGTTTCTTTCTCCCAGAGTTCTTTAACCTTTTCGTTTACATCGTCCGCTATCTTCGTAAGTGTCTCGGCTGATTTAACGCGCCCCTGTCTCAATACTTCTACTATGAGGCGAATATTCTCTGTCAAACTAACTATTTCTTGAGAAAAACTCATAGTCATTTTGTTGATATTTTCGCTCATAGCATTGACTTTCTGAAGGGTTGCATCTAAGGAATTCGTGATTTTATTAATTTGTTCCAACATTTGATTTAGCAATTGTTCTGCCATTATTCTTCGCTCCCTCCTTCTTCTACTTCTTCTTCCTCCACAGCTAAGATTTTCTGTTCTTTGAATTGATTAATAGAATCAAGCGCCTCCTTGAGCATAATATCAACATTTTCTTGCTTCAAAGTCTGTTCTGCAATCTTGGAAAAAGAATCTAAATCTCCAATCAATTTCTCTATGGCGTTTACAGCTAGATTATCCTGAAGCTTCAAAATTTCTTTAGTTACCGTTTCACCAATGTTAAGGAGAGCATTGACATGTACATTTCCGTGTTCATCAATTTGGACTTTAAGATCACGAAATTGATTGCTAAGATTCTTTATTTTTTCTTCAATATTCTTATTTAATCCATCTAACGATTCTTTCAATCCTTGTATAGATTGACCCAATTGTGCAATTCGGCCATAAATCGAATTGAGCATATCTGTGAGCATTTCAGCCATTTTTCATCACGCTTATAAGGATTTATAACTTTTTTCTTTGGTATTGCTATGATTAATTAGATAATAATTGTTTTTGAAATTAAATATATCGTTAATTAATTTACCTTTGGTAGAAATCAGATCTATATAAAATTAATACCAACCATGTTTTTCTGCGTAATTGATATAAGCGTGGACATTTTCTGGTTTCGCTTCGTCGGGAATGCCCAACGCTGGACTTAACATAAAACCGCCTCCAGGTTTCAACTCTTTAAATAATTGTGCGCAGTATTTTTCTACATCCTTCGGGGTACCAACGCACATTGTGGAAAGTGGTATGTTCCCTTGAATGCAAATGTGTCCGTCAAGAATTTTATTAATTTCGTAGATGTCACCACTATCGCATAAAAATACGCATCTTCTCGAAATACTTTTGGGTAATTCCAGTAAGAAGTGCACGAGATGAGTTGTATCTTGCTCCCACAATAAGAAGGGAATATTTCCATCCCGTGCAAGAGTGACAATTATCTTTTTTAATGTAGGCCAGTAGAATTTTTCGAATTGCCTTGGAGAAAGAGAAAATGCTCTCTCACTCACAAAAAAAATTCCGGGATTGCCACTCGCCTTCGGCAATAAGGAGAATACAGATGTCATATATGGCTCCATCCTTTCGCAAACCTCAATGAGTTTCTCTTGAGTTTGTTTTTTCATCATATCTTTCGCTACTCCGCCCATTGTCCTGAAAGCAAACGACATCAAATCAAAGGGGGCAATAGCTGCACCACCAAATATATTATGGGACCCTCTAGCTTTTAGTTCATTCATCATCGAAAATGTGACTTGTCCAAATTTCAAACCCTCAAATAAAACTCTACCAAAAAGTGAAATTTTTTTAAAAGAATTTGCCTTGAACAAGTCAGAAAAACGAGGAGCAAGCGTATCCATAAGATATTTTATTCCTCCTTCCAAAAAATCGTCGTATTCGTCTTGTTTCAACCTTTCAAATTCGTTATACTGATAACTTGAATTCACATTCACATCTCTACCAGGAAGTAAAAATAAATTCACATCAAAAGCCGTTAGAATTCTCCCTATACCCAACATAAAGGATGTAAAAGTGGAATCGAAGTTAAAATCTTCGTCCATTTTAAAAAATGCACTTCTCATTTTTTTTGCGTCAAACATAAAATCTGCGCACGTTATTCCAGCATATTTTGCGGCAAAAAAATTAGTCGCTATAGCAACTGCAGGAACTTTATCGGGCTCCCTTCTCATCGTAATTGCGTCTAATATTCTTCGTTCCTTTGTCTCATATAACTCTTTGTTTTTAAGCCATAGTTCACGCAATTTAGGGCTTTGAA
>JAHQWX010000101.1 GCA_029856375.1 Promethearchaeia archaeon
TATTTCTTATTGGAGAAACTAAAAACGAATTAGGTGGCTCAGAATACCATTCAGTAATATTTAATGCCGAAGGGGGGATTCCTCCAAAAGTCAATTTAGAATATGTTAAGAATTGTTGGGATTTTATATTAGAGGCAAATCGTAAAAACCTTATTAGAGCTGCACACGATGTGAATAAAGGTGGATTTCTAATAACCTTGTTAGAAATGTGTTTTGAAAGCGAGATTGGAGTCCAGTTGAACTTAGAAGAATGTTTCGATAGTGCCTTAACAACAGAACAAATTTTATTTAGTGAATCTGTTGGGCGACTAATAATTGAGGTCGATTCAGATAAAGCTGAAGAATTTAAAGAATTAGCTGGAAAATACAACTTGCCCTCAAAAAATATTGGAAATGTAGTCAAAGATAAAGAAGTGAAGGTAAATGGACTTAGCGAAGATTTTAACTTAGATCTTATGAGGGCAAAAGATATCTACTATTCAGCTCTTCCTATAATTATGGAAGGAACAAGTTTTAAAAAGTTATAAATAAAAATAAATACTTAAATTTACTTTGTCTTATTAAATGTGTCAAATGTGGTGAAGAAAAATCGCATATGTTGTAGTTCGCGCTTGCCACCGTTGTAAAGAATATGTAGTAGTTAATCCCTCTGATCCAAGCAACCAAAGAATCATCAAAGTGTTTGAAGGGAACCACTCCGGACATCCGGTAGTTTCCGTATCTGTTTCAGAGGTTAAAGACTTTTACGATAATGTTGGGAATACTATAGCCGAAGGGCTTTAATGTTTCTAAAACTAATTTTTCTTTGTGATCTGTATTTAACATAATTTCTCTAGGAAATAATATGTAGATATTATGTCATTTTTAATCCGATGTTACGAGAGTATAGCTCATAAAAACATGTAGGTGATCATAAATAAAACTCATTACTGTCCATATTCCAGAAACTTACATAGAGGGTATTGAAAGTCTCGTAAACTCAAACATTTACCCAAATCGCTCGGAAGTCATTCGAGTAGCAATTCGGGACTTACTTAAAAGCGAATTAGGACCTTTGCTTTCTAGTAGATAGGAAAATTTCTGTTTTTTCTTACTCTTTTTCTTTTTTCCTTATTTTAAGCAATCCTAAAAGTGTGAAAAACTATTTATACAATCTACTCCTTAATTAATTGAACTATGGTGTATTCAAGGGAAGATTTCAAATATATTGACGCGCATACTCATTTTTTCCCACCAGATATGTTTAAATCTATTTGGGATTGGTTTGAAAAGGTAAAATGGGAGATAAAATATCAACTTCCCACGGAAGAATTAGTAAAAATATTGAAAAACCAAAATGTTAAGGCTTTTACCACACATAACTATGCACATAAAAAAGATCTCGCAGAGAACATGAATGAATGGACTAATAAATTCTCAAAAGAGCATCCAAATGCGATACCATTTGGAACGATATGGCCAGAAGATGAGAATCGTGAAGAATATACGAAAAAAATATTCGAAATTTATAAATTTAAAGGAATAAAAATCCAGCCCCTCGTCCAAGAGTTTTATCCCAACGATCCCCGCATGACCGAAGTTTATAAAATAATAGAGGATTATGGTGGATTTATAACTTGGCACGCAGGTACGGCACCCTATCGGAACGAATATGTAGGGCTTAAACACTTTAAAAAATATTTAGATAAATTTTCCGACATGAAAATGATAATAGCACACATGGGTGCTTACGAATACGATAAATTTATCAAACTACTTGACAAACACAATAATATGTATCTCGACACCGCTATGATTTTTATCCGAAACAACATCTTTCCTGAAAGGAAAGTGAAACAACCAAAACCAGAAATTCTTCAGTCGTACCAAGATAGAATTCTATTTGGTTCCGATTTCCCTAATATTCCCTATCCGTACGAGCAATCGGTTTTAGGATTATTAGATTTAGATTTACCGCGTAATTTTTACCAGTCGATATTTTTCAAGAACGCAAAAAAAATATTTAGATTAAAAGGTATTTAATCGTCTATTCGGTTTTTTTCTCTCTTTTTTGTTCCCAAATTGCGATAACGTGAGGAATACTAATGAACGTCATTGACCTCGTTTTTGCGTCCAAGAGCGTTAATACATTATCAGCGCAACCGATAGCTTTTCCGCGAAAGCTACTATCGTGAGTGCAATAGACATCCACATCTTTATTTATCAAATGCTCTGAAATGAATTTTGAAATGTTTATACTAACCACCTATGTTTTTTAATTAAATTTCTTCATACTTTATTAATCTCTTTAACCCAAGGATTAATAAATATTTTTTTTTCAGCACTTATTATCTGGTTATGCTTCTTAATTGCTTTCTTTAAGTTCAAAATACTTTCTATATCAAAATGGGTGAAATTGCTATCAATTAAAATGCTTTTAAAAATCTTCAATATGCTAGGATAACTCTTTGAATCCTCAAAATATTCTTGATAAATAATTGCATCTGTAAAATGTTTGAAGAATTCCACAGTATTATTCTCTATCTCAATCAAAAAGCTAATTATATCGTATAATACACTCGTTGATTCCAAATCCTCAGGTAAAACAAGCGGTAAGTGTCTAATCATGTATTGATTTAAATTAATCGTTGTATCGTTCTGATTGTTTATCGCGTAGATGCAATAAAATTTCATTAATTTTGAATTATATAATAGACTTAACGATTTCAATAACGCTTCTTTTCCCAATAATGAATATACTGAAGATGTAAATATCGCGTTATCTCTCACAAAAACGGAAACTGGATATATAGAATTGTGCTTTATTAATAATTTAGGCGAATTGTAGTAATGAATTTGTTTTTTAGTTGAAAATCCTGAAAGATTTACTACCTTATTCTTTCTAATTTTAAAATAGTCAATATCATTTTTCGCGTTCAGAAGATAATAATCGTCTTTTGAAATTAACTCGGATTTCTTCTGAATAATTTTTCTTAGCTCTTTCAAAGGAGTTTCTTCTTCTCCCCGAATCATATCAAAGTCTTGGACATTTAAGAAATTTAAGTTCGAGTTTCTCTCAATGTAATTAATGATTTTGATTTTGTCAGCATCCAACTTAATTCTTATTCGATTTATATTTCTCGTTTGGTGCCCACAAAATGGACACTTTTCGTCGAAGGTATAGGCGAAAAACCTTCTTTGTTTGTCGTACATTTCGCAATCGATATTTTTATCGCAAATTTTAAGTTGGTCAAAATTGTGGTTAGAAAAAGCGTTTATTAAATTGTTTGAAAAATCCGAGATTTTTGTATTTATGCCGTTAGTGGCTTTTATTGCCCCTTTCTTTCCGTAAAGAAATATCTGAACCTCGTTCGTTGCTCCCTTGAAGATTTTTGAGCCCAGATCTGTTATTTGATAGAACACAGAATACTCTAAAAGGTAATTTCTCAAGTCAAGATAATTTTGTCTTAGAAGAAATGATTTGGGTAATAGAAAACCAATAATTCCATCTGATATTTTTAAAGATTGGATTAAAAATGCGCAGTATATATCGTTAGTAAAAAAAATTTCCTTTCTAATGCGTTCTTTATATTCGCTGTTTAGTATGTTTCCATAAGGAGGATTACCCAAAATTATATCAAATGGTTTGTTAAATTCTCTTTCTAATAAGAAATCTCTATTTGTAATGCTAAAAGACACCATTAAGGCTTCTTTATCTAGACTTTGAAGAACTTCCTCTGGAACGCTTTCGAAGAACCAAGAGAAGAGACTCAACTCACAAATACAAATCGCTGTTTTATCTATATCTATACCGTGAATAACATTTTCTAATATCTCTTTTTTTAACTCCCAGTCTTGTGAGGCGATTTTTTGTTTATTACAAGCCTCTCTCATTATCTTAAATATTAAATCAGCAATTGATAATAGAAATATTCCAGAACCACACGCAGGATCCAAAACAGTAAGAGTTTTCAACCTTTCGAATAATTCTTGAGCGTGATTTGACGAGATTTTCTTAAGAATGTGAAACGGATATGAGTTGTCATTTTCAGATACTCCTAATTTATTAAAAAATTTTTTCAGAAACCACTCAACAGTACGATTAGAAATGTAAACCGCTAATTCTTTTTTGGTGTAGAAGGCACCCTTCTTTCTCTTGTTGTCAATTTTTTTCTCGTAAAAAGTGTTAATGTCAGGTATTTGTTTTAATAGATCCCTTAATTGAGTGAAATCTCCATTATTTAATAGATCAAGGTACTTTCTATATATCTCCGCTATTTGATTTACTAAATTGCACATAATTGGGAATCTTTTTTAAAGCCTTGTGTTGATATTATATTTAATAATTCAATTAGACATTAATAATATTATTATGAAAATAGTATTCCATCAAGATTATGTCGATTACGCGGGGTACGCTTCAGATCCAGCCGCAGATAGAGGGAGAATAAAACCAATTATAAAAGAAATTAGAGAAAAAACAGACTACGAAATTATAACGCCAGAACCCGCAACTGAAGAAGATATATTAAGAGCTCACTCTGAAAGGCATTTAAAGCGAATAAAGCACAACAATAATCTTTACTATATCGCGTCTCTTGCAGCGGGTGGAGCAATAAAAACTGCAGAAATTGCGTATGACAATAAAGAAGCAGCCTTTGGAGTAATCAGACCTCCTGGTCACCACGCCTCGGCAGACTCTTGTTGGGGCTTTTGCTTTTTTAATAATATGAGTATATCGATGCTAAAATTAATAGCAGACAAGAAAATTGAAACCGCTTTCATTCTCGATTTTGATTTACATACTGGAGATGGCAATATTAATATAATTGGACAAAATCCAAATATAAAAATTCTAAATCCTCGCTCCCCTGAAAGAGTTGGGTATCTTGAAGAAATAGACGAAACTTTTAAGTCTTTAAAAAACATCGATATCATTGCAGCAAGTGCGGGATTTGACGAATATGTACTGGACTGGGGGGGTACTCTAACTACCGAAGATTACAACACCATTGGAAAAATGATGAAAGAGTATTCTTTAGAATTATGTGAAGGTAGGAGATATGCGATTCTTGAGGGGGGATATTATTTCGAACATCTTGGAATTAATGTTGTTTCTTTTTGTAAAGGATTTGAATAAATAACAGTTAATCTCTCTTTAGAAGGTTGAAAAAATGACTAAAAATAAGAATTATTGGATTTATTTAGCTTATCTTGTTATATTTCTGAGTTTCGTGGAAATATTTGACACATATACTACTCTTTATCCGAATGTTATAGTCTCATTGGTTCAAGACGAATATCTCTCTCACGAGCCACAAGTAATCGCGGATAGTATAATGCTAATAGTTACCGCAATTGCAACTTTGGGTATGTATTTTGTTATAGTCAATCAATTTCTCGCAGATATTGTGGGAAGGCGTATAATGCTATTTGTGACTGTTTTAGGAATGGGTTTGGCTTCGTTATTTATCGCATTATCTGCAGATTTGCCTCAATACACGATGTCATTGTTCTTTCTCTATGTATTCTTTAGCTCTGACATTTGGACAATCTATGTTAGCGAAGAAAGTGCTGAAAGTAGGCGTGGATTTAATCTAAACTTCATTCTCGTGATTGGTTGTATCGGTGTTATTTTAATGACGCTATTTCGTCCAATTTTCATAACCGAAACTGCTTCTAATTGGAGAGGAATGACCTATTTTGCTCTATTAGCGATTCCTATAGCCTTTCTAGCCTTTGGAATTAAAGAAACATCGCAATTCAAAGAATTAAAGGAACAAAAAAAGGCAGGCAGTCTCGAAAAGTCCCCTCTACTTTTTAACCTCAAGAAACCATTCCACAAGCAATATCGCAAGGAATTTATTCCGGTACTGGTAATGGCTTTTCTAACCGGATTAAATTATACCTTTATTCAAATGGGCGAATCATATCTTGTAAATAGCACACCACTTGGACAGGACGAAGTTAACATCGTTGTTTCTATTATGGGTTATGCTGCTATAGCTGGATATTTAATTACTGGTATAGTATCTGATACGCTTGGGAGAAAGCCCTTGTTTTATATTTACTCGGTGTTAATACCAATTTCCATCATGATCGTTGTTTTTGGGATTCAATCTCCGGAAAATTCGTTAGTTATTGCTTGTATTGGTGCTGGACTTGCCTCAATGACCTATTATGGTCTAGGAATTGTTAATCGTTTAGTTTCAATTGAAATTCTTCCAACTGATGTGAGAGGCACCGGTACAGGCTGGAGGTCCGTAATTTCCGCCCTTGGCATAACCTTTGGCTCGATATTTAATTCTATTTTGAACTTAGCGTTCGGACTCGGGATATCGTTTTTCATTATAAGTATGCTTTTACTTCTTAACATTCCGTTAACTTATTTCTACATTAAAGAAACGAAAGGAAAAGAGTTAGAACTCACATAACGAGCTTTATCTTTAAAATATACATGTTTTTATATCCGGGTATCCATATTTATTATGAGATATAAATATGGCTGACGACGAAATTAAACCAATTAGGGATGTAATAAAGAAAATAAAGAGGAAATACGATAAAGATCCCGAAGACTGGAAAATAACTGGTTGCAGGGATAAACATGGTAATCAAGATACATTCATAACGCAACCACCCAACACATTTT